>NZ_JBTGVE010000001.1:0-88567 GCF_054343415.1 Mycoplasma sp. AC157
TCTAAAGATGGAAAATTCAAAGAAGATCAAGTTGTTATAGGAATGGCAACAGATAATAATGGTATTCCGATTTTTATAAAAGTTTTTAAAGGAAACACAGCAGATTCAAGCACAATGATTCCTTTTATTGAAGAAATGAAGAAAAATTACAATCTCAAAAAAGTTACTATTATCGCAGATAAAGGAATGTCAATAAACAAAAATCTCCGTTATTTAGAGCAAAAAAACATTGATTTTATAATTTCTTATAGGTTAAAATCATCAAGCAAAGAATTTAAAGAATTTGCACTTGAACAAGAAGGTTATATTGATATAAACAAAAGCTTGAAATACAAAGAATATCACTATAATTCCCATTGAAACGGAAAAAGAGTAAATGAGAAAATTAGAAGAAGAATCGTTGCTTTTAGTAAATCAAAAGCAAAAAAAGATTATGAAGATAGACAAATATTAATTAAAAATTTCCAAAAAAGACAAAACAAAATTGGAAGAGTTAGTGCAGAAGAAATTATAGGAATTAAAAAATATAAATTTTTTAAAAGAGTAGGGAAAATGGAATTCGAACTCGATTATGAAAAAATCATAGAAGATGAAAAATTCGATGGACTCTATGTTTATGAAACTTCTAGACTAGATTTAAGTCCAGAGCAAATTATTGAAATATATCACAAACAATGACAAATTGAAGAGAATTTTAGAACACTAAAAAACACACTAAAAGTTAGACCAATTTATGTATGAAAAGATTCTCATATTTTAGGACATTTTATACTTAATTTTTTAGCGTTAGTTGTATTAAAATATTCCATTTTCTTAATAAATAAATTTTATAAAGATAATGGTGTTGTAGATAAAATTACAAATGATAAATTCATTGAAGCATTTAACTCTCAAACAAGTGTTGTAACTGAATTTAAAGGTGAAATAATTAAAGTAGAAACCTTAAATTATAAAACCGACGAAAGCAACGATAATATCAAATATTGATACGACATAAAAAGAGTTTTATCAAAAATGGTATAAAGAAAAAACAAAAACAATAAAATCAACCAAAAAAATGGTTGATTTTGTCTTTTTTGCTATTAACTGGGAAACTCGGGACTATGGGAATAATTTTATCTTTAAATTCTATTATATTAAGAAGTAATGAAAGTCTATTTAAACAAAAATTTAATGATTTAAAATTTGTTCTTTTAGCTTTTGTAATTAGTTTTGTTGTTCTTTTACCAGTTACTTACATACCAGAATTTTCCAAAGTGTTTAATATGAATGTATATGTAAATTCATTTAATAATTGAATATTTGCATTACCATTTATTTTTGGGTTAGTACCAACATTTTTTATTGAATTTATCAAATTAATTAAACTATTTGTAAATAAAAAACTTAAAGTCAATTAAATAAACTTTAAGTTTTTTTCATCATTATTTTAATAACTTTAAATCTCATTTAAAGTTTGAATGAAAATAATTATTTTGTATTTATAGAAAGTATATCATTTACAGTATTTACATCCATAAGTTCTAAGTTGTCTGACTTATCAATTGAGTAAAAATCAACTTTAATTAAATTAGATTCTCTTGGTTGAGAATAAAGCTGAAATTCATTATAAAAAGGAAGAATATAGACCTTTTTATCTTTTTCATTTATATAAACTTGACTTACAGAAAATTGAGTTTTAGGAATATAAATATTTGCAATTAAATCTTTATCATTAAAATATGTTCAATATTCTCTTCTGTATTGCTCAAAATTATTTCTAACATATTCTGAAATAAAAGGATCTAATCAATGAGAATAACTTCTATAGTTTTCTTGAGTTATTTTTATTGATAAATGGTCTGAATCTTGTTGTTTTTGAGAATCGAATAAATCTTCTAAAAGAGATTTTTTAGCAGATGAATCTTCTAATGTTAATTTATCAAAATAAAAATCATTCTTTAAATCTTTTGTATTTATAAATTCTTTATATTTAGATTTAACATCATCATTGTTAAGTAAATCTTCTCTTACAACTTTTTGATTAAATAATTCTGTTGTTTCATCACTATCGTTAGGTTGAAATTTCTTGAAATCTTCATCTGTATTTATTATAGTCCAACTTGTTTTTCCTTTTAATTTATTTCTTGCTAAAAATGAAATTGAATAATTATGATTAGGATCAGAATTTTCATCTAAGTGAAAATTAGGTTTATCTATAATATAAAACTTATTTTCATTATTTTTATAATATAAAGTTCTGTCATCATATAATAAATTTCTTGAAATTTTATTTGTGTGAAAAACATAAAGATAATTTTCTTTAAAGAATTTGTCTTTAGAAGTATTATCGTAATTATCTTTTAAAAATTTATTAAATGCTTCTCTTTCTTCTTCTGTAATCAGATGATTATAACTATCTACTTTGTCAAATCTTCTTGGAAATTTCAGTGAAACTTTTTTTTCATCATAAAGAAATTCTTCTTTTATAAAATCATTTTTAACTTTATAAGCTGAATTCACTACTAAATTTCTGTATTTTTCCTGTAATTTAGATTGTTCTAATTGCTCTTTTTCTTCTTTAGATTCTTGAGCACAAGAAACAGCAATAAAAGAAAATGGCAAAATTAATGAAGAAGATAGGAATAACAATTTTCTTTTTTTAAATTTTTTCATATTATTCTCCTTTATTTGATTGCAATATTATTATATAACTTTATTTGCAAAAACTGAAAAAAATTTAATTTTTTAGAATAGTTTTTATTAAAAATGTGAATTTTTATGAATAATTTAACATTTTAACTTAAACTTCCAACTTTTAAAATAATTATCTACTTTCTTATACTTTCAATAATCTTATAAAGAAAAACTTAGAGAAAATTCTCTAAGCTTATTAAGTTATTTTTTAGTTGCAATAATGTATGCTGTTTTTATTTCTGAATTTAAACTTTCACCTACAGGAGCAAGGAATTTATATTCTACATTATAAATGTCTTCTGGAGGTGTATTTTCATCAGGTTCTAAACCATAAACGGTTTGTGTTTTTTGTTGTGATTTATAAAGGTTTTTTGCTAATTTAGAACTGTTTTCAGTAGTTTCTACTTTAATAGACGAAAGTTTTGGATCATTTTTAAGAATTTCTCCATCTAAACTTTGTAAGATGGAAATTTCTTCAGCATCTTCATCATTTGTTTCTTTTACTGTTGTAGTTGCATCATTAAAATAGAATTTTTCAAAATATTCATAAGTAGATTTAAAAGCAGGTGTATAGTTAACATAGTCAAAGTTTCTTAAATTTGGAAGTGCTTCAAAGTTTAATTTATAACCACGTCCTGACTCTTCCACAAAGTTATCGTCTTTTTGCACATAATTATATCTAACATTTTCAGCTGATTCAAAAATTAACTCATCAACTGAATAATCATCACCTTTATAAAGATTATCATAAAGGTCATCTAATAATTGATTTGCCAAGTTATCATCGATATCTTTTGTAATAATTCAGGCATCTAATAATGTCATATTGTTTTTTGGTCTTATTGCTCTTACTGTAGTTCCATCTTCAACGTTGCTAAAATTATCATTACCGTTGAGTGCATCTAAAGCATCACCATTATAAATAAAACCTACTTCTTGTTTTACTCCAGAGTCAATTAAAGCTGTTAATAATTCTAAACCTGAACTTTTAACACTGTTAATTTTTGTATCAGATAAAGGATGATTTGTTGATTTTTGAACAATTTCAAGAAATTTATTAATTTGCTCTTGATAGTTTTCTTTATCAACAACTCCTGTATAACCATTATTTTTAAGTTTTGGATCATTTACTAGCTCACTACCTAAAAGTAGATTATCTCTCATTGCTTCAGTTCATTCAAAATATTTGTAACCATTTTGAATTAAAGTTTGAGCAATGGATATAGAATCTTGTTTATCAAAACGAATACCTTTTTCTCTAATTTCTTGTTTTTTAGCATCGTCTCAAGAAGCTACTGCTTCTTTTAATTGTACTTTTTTACCATCTTTATCGTAATCACCAACTGTATAAGTGAAAACTTTATCTTGAATATAATAAGGGATTAAAAATTCTCATAATTGATCTTGAATTCCATCACCATCAATGTCGATAATCCCTTTGCTTTTATCACCTTCAACATAAAGAAATTGATTATAATTATCTAAATGTTCTAAAGTTTCTTTTCTTAAAAGTGATTCTATAACTTTCCTTTTATTATTAATGTTTTCTTGTGCACTTAAATTAGGATTATGTTTTAGTTTATTTGCAAGTGCTTTATTTTTTCTAAATAATCTTTCAAAATCAATTTTTCTAATTAATTGTTTTTGAATCATTCTAACAATTTGGAAATCTGAACCAACTCCACCAATAACCCTATTATCTTCTATAGCTTTAGAAAATTCAGAAACATCACCAAATTCTTTATAATTAAAATGTTTATTTAAACCATCAACTGTGCTTTTAGAAAGATAGTTTTGATAGTTCATAATAATTGGTTTAAAATTAGCAGTTGTTTTAATATAAGTTACTCCAATAACTGTTGGAACTAAAACTAATGAAGAAGCTGCGATTGTTCATTTTGCTTTATTTGATAATGCCATTTTTTACTCCTTTTTTGGAATTTTTAGTTTTATAAACTATATAAACAACATTTCCCACAACGGTAAAAAGTAACATAATTGCACCTAAAGCAAGTGCTCAGGTTTTAAAAGTTCCTTGATATAATTCGACCCCTATTGTGGAAACATTAGATGTAATTCTTGTGATAATAAAATCATCAAAAGAAAGAAAAGCTACAATAATGAACACAAAAGAAATAGCAGGAAGCATATATGTTAAATAAATTTTAAATCAAGTTTTTATTCTTCCGTATCCCAAGTCTAAAGAAGCTTCAAAAAGGTTTTTAGAAAATTTTTCACTTCTTGGATATAAAAGCATAATCCCGTAAGGAAGAGTCATAGTTACATGACTAACAATTGCTCTTATCATTCCTTCTTCAGTAGCTTTTAAAACTCCTAAAACAAGTGAAAGCAAGATTGCTAGTGAAATAGCTGTAATAATATCTGGGTTAATTAAAGGGATGTTAGAACTTGTATTAATATAAGTTTTTACACTTTTATTTTTTTGCTTTCATAAAGCAAAAACGGTAATTAACGAAATAAATATAACAATTATAGCTGTTGCAATAGCTATGATAAATGAGTTTGCAAGTGCAAGTAATTTTTCTTGAGATGCTAAGTCTTCATAACCTTTTCAACTAAATGTATTTCAAGTAGTAGAAATAAGTTCTTTATCAGATGGTTTGTTAAAAGAAAAGATTAAACCAAAAAATATTGGTGTATAAAAAAGAATTAAAATTATTCAAATGTAACTTTTTCTTAAAATTTCATACTTTTTAAAAAAATCTAATAATCTAGTCATTTTTAATTCCTTTCAATTTTAATAATACAATTGGAAAGAAATAAATTATTGCATAAATTCCCATCATAACTACAATAGTAATTAAAACTAAAGATGATGATCTTGCAAGATCAAATGGGTTAGATGGATTAGCGTTAATATTAATTAAGTTTCCAATTAGTTGATTTTGACCACCGTTTGGTAGCAATTTATCAGAAATAATGATTGAAGTTGCTGCAAGTAAAAATACTAATCCAATACCTGAAAAAATAGCTTTTAATCCATAAGGTAAAACTATTTTAAAAAGTGTTTGAGTTTTATTGTATCCTAAATCTGCAGAAGCTTCTAAAATATTTTTAGGCATATCTCTAAAAACTGTATATAAAGGAATAATCATAAATGGAAGATTTAAAAATACTAAACCTAAAATCATAAATCAAATAGTATTTAAATCTGCTTCATCAAACATTGTTACAAAAAGAGCTCTTAAAGAGAATGTTTTTGCTATTGTGAATATAATCAAAGGCGAAACAATAAGAGAAATTGAATAAATTTTAAACACCTTTGATTTTGCTGTTGAAACATAAAAAGCGTAAGGTAAAGCAATTATTAAACAAATAATCGCTGTTGCAATACCTACAAATACAGATCTTCCTATAATTACTCATGTTTCTTTTTGTTGAATTAATAAATGATTATTAAAAGTTTCACCATCATCGGTGGAAATAGGTGCTACTGCTTTAATAAAAAGTAAAAGTAACGGCAACAATATGAAAATAATTGAAAATAAAATATAAGGAATTGATAAAGAAAGTCTTGGATTAAATCCTGACTTTATTTTTTTCAAAATATTAGTTATCATTTGCTAAAAAGCCTTTACGATCTTTTTTCATTAAGTGTAATGCTTCTTTAGTTCAATGAACATAAACATTTTCACCTATTTCAAAATTTTCAATTGTTTCAGCTTGAATTATTTTGTTTCCTACTTTTACATTTATAAAGTAATATGACCCTTTATAAGTACTTTTTTCCACAACACCAAAATAGTGACTTCTCACTTTTCTTGATAAAACTATGTCTTCAGGTCTAATTAAACCATCTAGTTTTTCATCTTTTGCAAAATTTGTGTGGATTGTTTCAACTAAGTGATTTAAAATCATTACTTTTCCTGGTTCCACAAATTGTGCATCAAAGAAGTTAGCATCACCAATAAAGTTTGCTACTCATTTATTTACAGGATAATCATAAATGTTTTTTGGTGAATCATATTGTTCAATCTCACCATCTCTAATTACTGCAATTTTATCTGAAAGTTCTAAAGCTTCATCTTGATCGTGAGTAACAAAAATAAAGGTAATTCCTAATTTTTGTTGAACTGATCTTAATAATTGTTGCATTTTTTGTCTAATTTTTGCATCAAGTGCTGATAATGGTTCGTCTAATAAAAGGATTTCTGGTTCAATAACTAATGAACGAGCTAATGCTACCCTTTGTTTCATACCACCTGAAAGTTCACTAATATTTTTATTTTCGTTTCCTTCAAGACCAACTATTTTAATAATATCTGAAACTTCTTGTTCCATTTCTTGTTTAGTAATTTTTCTAGTTAAATATCTTTTTTGAAAATGTTCTGTTTTTGTATTAACATAATTTTCTCAATAAGAATATTTAAAATCAGAATCATCCAATCATCTTTGGATTTTTGCTTTTTTAAGTTTAGAAAGTTTAGAATCGTTTAATTCTTCTTTATAAATGGCTTGTTGCTTATCAATTTCAGCCATTTTTTCATTTGCGTGTTTTGTTCATTTTTCTTTATTTTCTTCTAATTTTTTAAGTATATTTTCATTTATATTTGTTTTTGGATAACGTTTTAATTTAAGTCCGTATTTAATATTTCCAGAAACTGTCAAGTGAGAAAATAAAGCATAGTCTTGGAAAATAGTAGATACATCTCTTTTATTAGCTGGTAAGTCTTTAATATCTACCCCATCAAATTTAATTTCACCACGAGTGGTTCACTCAAAACCACCAATTAGTCTAAGAATTGTAGTTTTTCCTGAACCTGAAGGTCCAAGTAAGGTAACAAAATCACCTTTTTCAATTTTTAAATTTACATTATTTAAAACTTTTTTCTCACCAAATTCTTTATCAACATTTTTTAATTCAATGAGAGTCTTTTGTTTTTCTTTTTGAATCATAAATAAATAAACCCTTCTTTAATAATTAAAATTTTTTTATAAAATATCAAAAACCTCATTATCTAAAGGAAAAAAATCCTTCTCTAATGAAGAAAAATGGGATAATTATCAAAAATATTTTGAGAAGTTTCTGTAGGTAAAAACTTTAAATCAGAATAAACTAAACTGATAAATTTATAAAGTTTTATTCTCAAATTTCCTAAGTTTAAAAATTTCATATTGCAATTATACCAAAATTCAAAAAATGCATTAAAAATTAAGAAAAAAACAATCCTTAAAAGGATTGATAATTTATACTAATTTAAATATTAATGATCCTTCAGCAATTATTGAACCTTTAGCTTGAAGTAAATATGAACCTAAAAAATCTTTTATTAAGTTTTCATCCATATGAGTTGGATGAGGATCATTATTATTAGCTTTATTATATTTAATTAATTTTTTGTTTAAAGCAACTACTCTAATGATGTAAAGATTTTGAGATCCATCACCATCTTTTTTAGGTAATAATATTTTTTGAGCATCTCTATTTGCATTTTCATTATGAACATTAAAATTAAGTTCAAAAGTTGAGTTTAAAATGTTTTTTGAAGTTTCTTGATCGTTGTAGTACTCTTCACCAACAGAAACAAACATTTTATTAACAACTGCAGGATTTTCAATATTGATTTTGCCACCTAAAATTTTAACTTTATTTCTATATTCTGCTTCATTTTCGTTTTTTACTGGACTATAATCTTCAATTCAGTACATATATGACTGTGCTTCTTCTATTTTATTTCAACTTAATCCAAAAGTTTTTAATTGACTTAAATCATTTGAAGTGCTTGTTGAAAAATAACCAGTATTTAATATATTATTTTGGATTGCGTTTGATTTTATTTCAAGTTTTTTAACTTCATTTGAAGCATATAAATTTCCATTTGATTTTACAGAAGGATGTTGTTCATATGCAAATGTTAAAACGCCTTCAGCAATAGTTTTGTCTTTAATAGCATCATAGAAATCACCTAAATAATATTTATCGTGATTTGATTTTACATTTAATTTTGCTTCACTTAAAGCAAAAACTCTAACTTCATAAATGTGTTCTGTTGGAGGAAGTGGACCAAAATATATACTTGCATTGTGATCCATCATTTGGTCATTTGAATTTATGATTTGTTTGATTTCACTGTTATTTTGTTGTGTTACTGAATAATTTTCTTCTAAAGAAGTAGTGGTTGATGGTATATCAAAAACACCTCAATGTGTAAAAATTCTTCCCATTACTTCTGTTGCTGTTTTATCAACTAAAACAACAGCATAAGATTTAGCATTCTCTACTTTGTTTCAACTTAAAGGTAAACTTTTACCATATGAAGTTGTTGAATAATAGTTTGGATCCTGTTTTGCTGCATATTCTTCGTTTAAAAAACCATTTGTAATCCCTGAACTTGTGACAGCAATTTTCCCCATTGCACTTTCTTGAATTCCAGTAGTTGAACCTGGTTCTTTATTTACATTTCCTGCATTTGTATTTCCAGGGTTTGTTGGTTCTTTTTCAGTTGTGTTACCTTCTTTTTCAATTTTTGTTTGTGAACAAGCTACAAAAGCAGCATAAGAAAAAGGTAACAACATCGATGATGAAAATAATATTGTTTTTTTATTTTTTTTATTCATTTTGCCTCATTATTGTTAATTTATTTTTATAAATTATATTATTTTTACATCAAAAAATAAAAATAAAATTTTTTTTAAATTGAAAATTAGCGAACTTATATTTAACTTTTTGACTATTTCTAGTGCTTGATAAAGTGTTTTCTTAATATTTTAGAACTTATAACTAAAAGTGGTAAGGAAACAAAAAATAAAACATAAGAAAGCAGATTTAAACCAAAAGAAAAAAGAAAATAAAGTATTTCTAATTCTTTTATAGGTTTTAAATACTCTTTAAAATATATATAACCACTAATCGAGTGCGATAATAAAATTAATATTGTTATTGCATAGCTAAACAAAATTAATTTTAAATTTTTTATTTTTTTAAACATCCCTATTAAAGCAATTAAAATTAAAGGTAAAAAATAATCTAAAAAATAAACTCCTATTTTATCTTGTATATTTTCAACATAAAAAATTCCCGATATAAAAAAAGCACTAAAAATAGGTGAAATAATAACAAGATAAATAATAACAGGAATAATAGTTATTAAAACTCCAAAAGTAATTGAACTTATTAAAATAACTATTTCATGAATTTTTGCTATATTTCCCAATCCATTTGGTAAATCTGGAATAATTTTTTCAATAAATTTAGAAATAACAATTAAAGCCAAAACAAATGCAGAAAAAATGATTTCTTTTGTTCTAGACATCTTTCCTTTCTGATGCAAGAAAATAGCAACTCCTTACGCCGGCATTAACCGAATCAAGTTAAAAGGGTATAATCTCAGCTAAAAAGCACCCCTGTGCATCATAAAAATTATACTATTTTTTTCTTATTAGTAATAAATTATGTAAAAAAATTCCACTTTGATGGAATTTTTTTCTGTTTAACTTAATCTAACTATTATCTTAATTAGTTCTTCTTTACTTAAAGAATCAACACCTGAAATTTGCAATTTTTCTGCTATTTTTACCAATTGTGCTTTATCTAATTTGGATAATTTTTGTTTTAATTCTTCTTTTTTTGGATCTTGTTCTTCTTTTGTAACTTCAACAGTTTGTCCTTCTTTATTTAAAGGTTCTTTTATATTTTTATTAGGATAAATATTTTGTTTTTGAAAATCTTTTAAAATTGCATTTAAATCAAAATTTTGTGTAAATTTTTGAAATTGTTCATATTGATAAGCTAAAACAAAAGATCTTTGAATTGATCTTAAAAGTTTTCATGGATATCACATAATCAATGAAAATACTGCTAATATTGTAAATAAAATTATTGGTGTTATAAAAATAAAACTTTTAGTATTTGCTGCATTTCTTATTATTGGTTCTCTTATCAATAAACTTACAAATCAAATTAAAATTCAAATTAAATAAAAAGATAAAAGGTTTAATCCACCAAGAAAAGAAAAGTTTTTATTCTTGTTTATTTTTGTAAATGAATTGAAAAATAAAAAAGTAACTATAGAAATTAAAAAAGTAGAAGTTACTGAAAAAATTAAAATTGTTTGTAGAAAACTAGCGAAAGTTGTATTTTCTTCTTGTGAATAATTACTATAAAAAATAGCTGTCACTACAAATAAAGCAGATGAAAGAATAATCATTAAGATTAATATACTACTAAAAAATCATAAGCTATTTTTATATTTATCTTTTTCATCTCATAGTTCTTGAAGTGTTTTTTCTGGTTTTAAAATCATTTAGTCTCCTTTTGTGAATATTATACCATTTTATTTAAAATTTGGCAATCATTATCTTTAATTGCTAATTTCAAATTCTTTTGGCAGTGGTGCATTAAAAATCATTTTTTTGCCATTAGGATGGGTAAATTCTATTTCATAAGCATGTAATCTTTGGTTAAATTCATCGACTTTCTTTCCATATAGTGGGTCTCCATATACTGGGTTTTTAATATATGCCATATGTACTCTAATTTGGTGAGTTCTTCCTGTTTCTAGTTCACATCTTATTAAAGAAAAGTTTTTTTGATTATAAGTAAAAAGTTTTTCTAAAAACACATGTGTAATTGCTTCTTTCGAATTTTGTTTAATTACAGTCATTTTTTGGCGATGAAGTGGGTCTCTACCAATTGGTAAATTTATGTGCATTATTTCATTGGAAATAAAACCTTCAACAATAGCTTTATATTTCCTTTTGATTAAGTGATTTTTTAACTGTTCTGCTAAAAAGGAATGACTTTTGTTATTTTTAGCAACAATCAATAAACCTGATGTGTCTTTATCTATTCTGTGTAAAATTCCTGGTCGCATTTGTCCATTAATATTTGATAAATTATTATTAAAATAATATAATAGTCCATTTACTAAAGTTCCTTTTAAATTCCCAGGAGCAGGATGAACAACCATACCCGTTGGTTTATTAATAACAATTAAATCATCGTCTTCATAAATAATATTTAAGTCCATTTTTTCTGGTTCAACATTAATTTCTTTTACAGGAATTTCCTTTATATAAATTTTTTGATTTTCAAAAACGATAAAATTAGGTTTTAAAACTAATATTTCATCATTTATATAAACGTTTTTGCCTAAAATTAATTCTTTTGCATCATTTCTAGAAATATCAGAATTATCACTAATATATTTATCGATTCTTTCTTTATATTTAACTTCTAATACTAATTCTTCCATATTTTAATATTTTACCTTTGCATCTATATCATCTAAATCTGTTACTATATTTTTGGTTTGATCTAATCATTTTCTTAAAACTGTTTTTTGATTATTTCTTTTTATAGAAATTGTATCTATAATTCCTGTTCCAAAGGATAGTCCTTTTTCATTTTCATCTCCAAAATATCCACCTCAGAAAATTCCTACAACTTGTCCAAATTGATTTAATACAAGAGAACCACTCATTCCGTGACCACTATATATACCAGGTAAATGGATATTTTCTTTAAGAGAAGTATATTGTTTATTATCAATTTCTTGAATTCTGTAACTATCATTATCATATTTTAAATATGGTGATTGACTAACTTCTACATATTCATCACCACCTAAATAACCAGCAAATGTTAGTTCCATTGGTAAAGGTAATAAGTTATTTTCACTATTAGCTGATTTAGGAAAGTCAATTCTGTCTGTTATTAAAAAATTTAATTTGTGTTCATCATAATATTTAGCTTGATCTGGTTTAAATTGTTCTACATAAGTAGGTTTATTAAATATATTTCTTACAACCTTATCTTCTGGAAAAGTTACTTTTATAAGGGCAAAATCTGTATATTTGCCTTTTTCTGGAGAATTTTCTCCTAATGGAATGATTTCTAAATGTTTTCAAAATTCTTCTGCTTCTTTTGTTATGTAAGGTGATTTATTAATGTTGTAAGCATAAGGTTCATTTATTTTACGATCAAATCTTCTAAATACTTGTGAATATGAAACTCCACTAGGTGTAATAGGGGTGTTTATATGAGGTAAACTTCTATATTTTGAATTATAACTATAAGCAAATGAAGAAACTTTATCTTTATATTTTAATAAATCAGAAACCACATGTATATTAGTAGCTAAATAATATGTATTGGTATTTTTTTCTTTATCAAAAATTCAAGCTGTCCCACTTATAACTCTTGAAGTTTTAGCATTGTCATTAACAATATAATGAATGGATAATGTTCTAGATTTTAAATCATCTAAAATTTCTTCTTTGCTTTTAATTTGTCCATTTTCTGGAAAGTCAACAGCAATATTATTTTTGTCAGAAGGGTTTCCTTCAAAAGGAATATATAACCTATTTTCATCACCATTTCAATTTTTAATTACAAAATTTAAGCTTTTATTAAAAATTTCAAATTTTGAAGAAGTTGAATAAAAGAATTTAGCATAATCTACTCCAAAAGGAGAAAATCTGTTTTTAAATTCATTGCTTTCAAAAAAATTCTGAATTTTGTCACCTATGGTTTCATATCTTAAGGTTTTATCACTAGAATTTAAACTACTTACTACTAAATCTTGTTTAGTTTCTATATTGTATGATTTATTTATATAATTTTTATTAATTTTTGTAAATTCAAAAATTTTGGAACTTATTGTATTAAAATTAAATACTTTAAAATTAAATACTTTTTGGATTTTTGAATTTTTTTCAGTTATCAGGATATCTATATTACCATCTTGATCATCGAGTGTTTGAGTTAATATTTTAAAATCAAATTCGTTAAAATTTACATTGTTATTCAAATTAAAAATTTGGTTAAAATTAGAAATTTTTGCAGCAGAAATTACAGATGGAAAAATATCATTAGCATTTTTATTTAATTTAAAATAATCAGTTACATTTTCATTAAATAAAATCGTTTTTTTATTCAATATTTCTTGTTCATCTTTAAAAGAAACATTATTAATAGTTATAACTTTTCCGTAGGAATAATCAGGAAATGAAGAGTGAGTAAGAGTGAAAATTATGCTAATTTTCTTTGTAATAGGATTATAAGTGTTATTGAGAACCTCTATTTTTGCTTTATAATTTTCATTTTCTTTTAAAATTATTTCTTTAGTTTTTGTTGATGAGTTTGTTTGAATATTAAATTTGGCATCATCTAAAGTAAAATAATCTAAAAAGTTTTCAGATGTAAGGGAATTATGATTTATTGAAGATAACTCTTGTAATCTTGTTAAAGATAAATTTTGTAAAGCATTATTAATTCTTGTTTTAAATCTGATGTCTCCTACTTTTGTAGATTTAAAACCAGAAACTATAAATTCTTTTTCTCCTGCGATAGTTTCTGTTCTTTTATACTTGCTTGTCATTTTAACTTTAATTGTTCCATTAAAGTCATCTGCACTATTTGGTACTTCTTCTAAATCAATATCAAATTTTTCTAAAATATCTGTGGTTTCTATATTCGGTTTTATTCTATAACTTAAATAACTTCTTAAATATGAAATATTATCTGGTTTTGAAATTTCACTTGGTAATATTTCATCTAAACCACTTTTTGCTTCAATGGCTATAAAATTATCAACACCATTATTTTGAATTTTAGTGTTGTTTCCATCGTTGTTGTTTATGAAGTCATCATAACTATTTTTTATAATGAAATAGGAACCAACAACTATTGAAATAACCGGGATTGCTATTATAGAAGATATTCCCAACCAAAAAAGTCCTTTTTTATTTTTCTTTTTATTTTTTTCCATTTTTCACTCTTTTTATGTATAATTTTTATTATTGGCTCATTGGTGAAATGGTAGACACAGGAGATTCAAAACCTCCCGCAAGAGATTGCATATCGGTTCAAGTCCGATATGAGCCACCATTTGTTTTTAAAACGCCTTTTTGAATAAAAAAGTTAGTTAGAGTAAAATTTCTCTTTTATTTCTAACTAACTTTTATTTTGAAATTTCTAAAATTTCAACTGAATATTTATCAGGAGCATCCACATCAACTTTTTCACCAACTGAATGATTTAAAACAGCTAAAGCTAATGGTGTTATATTGGAAATTTTTAATTCTTCAGGATTAGCATCCAAAGAACCTACGATTTGTACTTCAATAATATTTCCTTCATTTTCTTTATTTTTTGCTTCAAAAATTCTTAATTTAACTTTTGAACCAACAGAAACTACATTATTTTTTTCAACTTCAACAATTACTTTAGCTTTTGAAATAATATGTTCTAATTCTGTTATTCTTGCTTCAAGTAATCCTTGCTTTTCTCTTGCTGCATCATATTCAGCGTTTTCAGAAAGGTCACCTTGATTTCTAGCATCTTTAATATCTTCAATTACTTTAGGTCTTTCAACATTAATAAGATTGTGCAATTCTTCTTTAAATTGGTTTAAACGCTCTTGTGTTAGTAGAATTTCATTATCATTTTTTTTCTTCATTTTGCCTCCAATTTATATTCAATTTTACCAAATTAAATAACTATTAATAAAAAAGTATTAGAAATTTTTATATAGTTATGTTTTAAATTTTTATTTTTAACAAATTCTTTGATTTCTTTTGTGAAACTTTTTTTATTTGTTTTCAAAACAAGCATTCTGTTTTCTTTTAATAAAGAAAGCATTTTATCTCATTCAATTTTATCATTAATATTTGCTGTATCTATGAAAACAAAATCTAATGAGCAAGAATCTAAAGAATCAATATTAAAATTATTAATATTCATATTAAATCTCTTTTGCAAGTCATTTATTTTGGAACTGCTTAAAAAGGAATTTAAATTTTGAAGTTGTTTATTAACTACATAAAATAAAAAACCTTTTTCTTCAACAAAAAGTAAATTTTTGTAATTATTTGCATCAATAGTATTCATAAAAAATTCAAATTCTTCTACCATTCACTCTGTAGCATCTTTTATTTCTTCTTGAATTTCTTCTTTAAGAAAATGTTTATTTTCTACTTCGAACTTTTTATTTTCTTCTTTATATTTTTGAATTTCTTTATTTGTATAAATTTTTAAAATAAAATAAATTAAAAATCCTATAAATAAAACAACAAACATAGAAGTAATTAGAATAATTTTTCAAATTTCCATATTATTCCTCTTCTAGTTCATATGAAAGAAATTTAAATATGTCTATTTTAGTATCATTTAAATAGAAATTTTCTTTATTTTCTTCAATGAAATCATCAAAAATATAATTAGCAATATCATATTCATCTTCTTCTAAATTGCTATAAATTCCTTTATCTTCGTCAAATTTCAAAACATTTATAGAGTTTTCTTCATCTAAGAAAAATATTAAATTTTCCCCAACAACATCATTAGAAAACAACATTGTTATTTTTTGGGAAATTTCTTTCCCTGTTTCATCAGTAAACATTAATTCTGTTTTTCTACTTTTATCATTTAAATCTATTTTCATATTATAACCTTATCAAATAATCTTCTAAAATTAGTTGTGCTGCTAATTTATCTTTACTTTTTTTTCTTTTTTTTCTTGATATGCCTGCTGAAATCATTATTTCTTCAGCTTTTTTTGTTGTTTCTCTTTCGTCAATTAAAATCACAGGTAAAAGAAAAGTTTTTTCTAATATGACTTTAAAATTCTCAACCATAATAGTTCTTTCACTTTTGTTTCCTGTCATTTTGAGTGGATAACCTAATACAAATGTATCAATTTCATATTCATTTAAATATTCACTTATTCTTTTAACTACTTTATCAAAATCATTTTCTTCAAACCTAAAATTTTCAAGTCCAGTTGCTAAAATGTTAAATGGATCACTTATTGCAAAACCACATGTTTTAGTTCCTAAGTCTAATGCTAATTTTCTCTTGTTCATTTAATTTTTCAATATAGAAATTATATTTTTCTCTGAATCTAAATTATTTTCTATATTTCCTTGAGCTAAAATTGAACTTCCACCACCAGAACCTTTTACAAATTTTAAAATTTTATTAAATAATTCTTTACAATCTTCTATTTTTGAACTTATAGTTAATAGTAATTTTTCATTTTTTGCAGAACCTAAAATAAATGTTATTTCTGGATTGTTTTCTCTTAAACTAGCTGCTAAATTTTTTATTGTGCTTGCTTCTAAATTTAAATTTATATAATATTTTTTATTATTAATTTCTATTGGGTTTATATCTAAATTTATGTCAATATTTTGTGAAGTTTTAGATATATTTTTAAAATCTTCTCTTGCTTTTTCAATTAATTCATTTACTTTTTTAAGTGTTTCTCTATCTCCGTTATTTTCAAAATCAGTTATTTTATAATTTGGTTCTATTTTTTGAATTTTATGACATAAATTATTATAAATTTCTTGATTCTTATCAATTTCTTGCTCAAAATATTTAGAAATCATTTTATTTGATGTTATAGCTTTAATTCTAAAAATCCCAGTTCCTTTATTTTCTACTGATACAATTTTAAAATCTTCTATTAAACTTGTATTACAAATATGGGTTCCACCACATAAATCGGTAGTAATGTTTTTGAATTCAACAAGTCTAACATTATTTTTATCCATATATTCAGCTTCTTCAAGCGTCATTATAGCATTCATTTTTTCTGCTTCTTTTATAGAAGTTTCTAAATATCTTCTATCAACTGAACTTTTAATGTAAGAAATAACTCTATTCTCGATTTCATCAATTTCTTTTTCTGATGGTTTTTTATCTAATGGGAAATCAAATGTTAATCTATTTTCATTATTATCTGAACCTAACTGCTTAATAAACATTCCATATTGTTCTCTTAATGACTTGAATAATAAGTGAGTACTTGAATGATTTCTTTCTAAATTTACTCTATTATCTTTATCAATAAATAATTCTACCTCTGATTTTTTGTTCAATTTTCCTTTTATAACATGGACATTATTTTGAAACTTATCTTTAAAAACTTCTATTACTTTAACTATGTTGTTATCTTGTTTTATAAATCCTTGATCATGTTTTTGACCACCGCCAGTTGCATAGAAAACAGTTTTATCAAAAATAACATAACTTAAATCTTCATCAGAAGTAAAATCAATTTCTTTTTCAGAAGAAGCTAAAAACTTAATTTTTGCTTTTAATTTACTATTTTCATAACCGACAAATTCAGATATTTTGCCTTTAATTAAATTTAAAGAATTTATAACTTTTTTCATCCCTTGTTTTTTCTCTCCACGAGAAATATCAGCATGTTCCTTTTTATATTTATCAAATTGAGAAATATCAAGTGATACGCCTTTTTCTTGAAGGATTTCTTGAGTTAATTCAATCGGAAATCCATATGTTTCAAATAATTTAAAAGCTACTGAAAAATCAAAATTTCCTTTATTTTTTTCTAATTCTTGATCTAAAAGTTTTTGTCCTTGTTCGATGGTTTGAGAGAATAACATTTCTTCATTTTTTATAATTGTTTCTACTTTTTTAACATCAATTTCATATGGTAAAGTATCTTTAACAATTTGAGTTAATTTATATAAAAAGGTTTTTTCTTTGATTCCAAGTTGTAAACCAGCTCTATAAGATCTTCTAATTAACCTTCTAATTATATAACCACGAGAAACGTTTGATGGTTTTACTCCATCATTTATAGCATTAACAATAGCTCTTATATGATCTGCAATAATTTTAAATTTAATATTAAAAAATTCTACTTCTTTATTTTTAATAAAATAGTTATTTGGATCATATTTATAAGAAGTCATTTTTTCAACTTCTTTAATAATTGGTAAAAATAAGTCTGTATCAAAATTAGTTGGAGCATCTTGTAAAATTGATACCAATCTTTCAAAACCAGCTCCTGTATCAATATTTTTTTGTGCTAACTCTGTATAGTTATTTTCACCATCATTATTAAATTGAGAAAAAACGATATTTCAAATTTCTATATATCTATCATTTTCGATATCTTCTTTTAATAATTCAATTCCTCTTGAATCAAATTTTTCACCTCTATCGAAAAAAATCTCAGTACATGGACCACAAGGACCAGAACCAATATCTCAAAAATTAGTCTTTCTTGTTCCTTTGATAATATGAGATTCATCAATTCCTAAAGATATTCATTTATTTTTAGTAATTTCATCCTCTTCAAAGTATGTAAAATATAATTTTTTTAAATCAAAATTTAAGCATTTAGTTAAAAATTCATAAGCATATTCGATTGCTTCTTCTTTAAAATAATCACCGATTGAAAAATTACCCAACATTTCAAACATTGTATGATGTCTTGTAGTATAACCCACATTTTCTATATCATTAGTTCTTAGTGATTTTTGAGAGTTAGTTAAACGATTTTTTGGTGGTATTTTCTTTCCTGAAAAATAATCTTTTAAAGTTGCTACACCTGAATTTATTCACAACAAAGAAGGATCATTAACTGGAACTAATGATTTTGTTTCTACAATTAAATGATCTTTTGATTCAAAAAATCTTAATCATTTTTCTCTTATTTCTTTTGATGTTAACATTTTATCTCCTTTATTATAAATAATTAATTTCCTTGTTTTTTCTGTATATTTTGTCTATAATTGCTCCTCCAAGACATTTTTCGCCATCGTAAAATACTACTTGTTGCCCAGGAGTTACAGCTTCAGAACCTTGCGGATAAAAAACAGTTATATTTTCTTTATTTTCAGATATTTCTATTGTAACCGGAATGTCTTCTTGTCTATATCTGAATTTAGCTGTGATGTTATTCATATTAAAATCTCAATTATTTAAATTTAAATTAGTTGCTTTTAATTTATCTGATATTAATCATTCTTTTTCTGATGCTGGAGCCACATAAATAATCTTTTTTTCTATATTATGACCGACAACAAAGAAAGGTTCTTTCATACCACCAAGATGCAACCCTTTTCTTTGTCCTAAAGTATAATACATAGCACCTATGTGTTCACCAACAACCTTATTATTTCTTATATCAACAATTTGTCCCGGTTGAGAAGGGATGTAATTTTGCAAGAAATCTTGAAAATTCCTTTCTCCGATAAAGCAAATTCCTGTAGAATCTTTCTTTTTGGCTGTAATTAGACCTAATTTTTCTGCAATATTTCTAACTTCTTTTTTCTCTAAATTTGCAAGTGGAAATAATGTTTTAGAAATTTGAAAATTATTTAATTGAGCTAAAAAATAAGTTTGATCTTTTTCTTTATCCTTTGATCTAAATAAAAAACCATTTTCTGATTTTGCATAATGACCTGTAGCAATAAAATCGCCTTCAAATTCTTGTAAAACAAAATTTAAAAATTTGTCAAATTTTATATATTTATTGCATAAAATATCAGGATTTGGAGTTCTCCCTTTTTTATATTGTTCAATAAAGTCTTGAAAAACATATTCTCAATATTCTTCAATAAAGTCTTTTCTATATATTGGTATATTCAATTTTTTTGCAACTTCTTGAGCATCAGCTCAATCATTTTCTTGTGGACATTGTTCTTGATTATAATCATTGCCTAAAATATCATTATTTATTAATGAATCTCAATTTCTCATAAATACACCAATAACTTCATGACCTTGCTCCTTTAATAAGTGAGCTGCTACCGATGAATCTACTCCACCAGATAATCCTACAATAACTCTTGCCATAATAAACACTATTATAATAAAAAATATTAAATTTAAGCCTATTTTGCTTAAATTTTTATATTTTTAATATTTTTCCCTTTCAAAAATTAAAACTTGATATTTTGATAACTTAATATTATTTTTATTATTTACTTTCAAGTTTGAACTTGAATATTTTAATTTATATTTTTCTAAATTTAAGATTGATCACTTGTTTTTATTTGTTAAATTAATAAGAATTAATATTTCAGTTCTAATAAAATTAATTTTATATTTTAAAATTGAAATGCTTGGAAAATTTAAAGAAATTTTTAAATTTTTAGAACTATCAAAATCGCTAAAAAATAATTTTTTAAATTTTAGTAATTTAATAATTCAATTTCATAAAGACTCTTCATTAGTAAAATTATCATATAAATTATTGCTTTTATAATTTTCAGGTTTTTTGAAATAATTTATTTCATTTTTATTAAATCCAAGCCCTTTATTTCCAAATCAAGCAAAAGATGTATTATTATTTTTAGCACTTAACTTTGATCTAACATTAAAATAAGATTCCGGTGTAACTCCTTTGTATTCTAAAAATCTTTTTCTATAACTAAAATCTTTTTCATTTAGTTCATCTTCGCTTTTGAAGATAATATTTTCCTGACCGATTTCATCTCCTTGAAAAAAATAATTATTATGATTATTTAAAATAAAAACAGAAAAAATCATTTTCTTAAAAGCAAGCATTTCTTCTTTGTCTTTGCAAGCACAAAGTCTAGATGCTATTCTCCCATAAAATTCATTATTCATTACAAAAGAAGTTTTTATATTAGTTTTCAATATTTTTCTAAAAAAAAGAAAGTTTTTTAATCAATTATACTTAGTTAAATAATCATTTGGATATTTTTTGTGAAGTCAGTATTCTGAATAATAATCTAAAAATAATTCATCAAATTTAAAATTTGATAATATATTCGTCTCTAAATTATGTTTATAAAAGGAAAAATCTAAAGAAGCAAAAATTTTAATTTTATTATTAATTAGTTTTATATTTTCAATTAAGTCGTTAATTATAATATGAGAATTTTCATTATAATTAATTTCTGGTTTATTTATATATAAAATATTTTTAAAAACTATGCCATCAATTCCTAATTGATTATAAAAATTAATAATTTCTTTAAATTTTTCTTTTTTTTCAGTTCTTAATCATTCTAAGTCAATAACTTTAGTTACATCTTTTTTCATTATAAACTCAGAAGTTTTACTAATTTCCTGTAAATCTTCTTTATTTTTGCTACTATAAATTGTTTTATAATTGCTAAAATTTTCAAAATATTTATCAGATTTTTTAAAATCAAAAACCATATTTACTTTTATATCTCTAGATTTAAAAATGCTTATCATTTCTTTAAAATCTAAAATATCTCCATAATGGATTTTAATAAATTTTGGATCTTTAATTTCTTCATAGTTATCTAAAATAGAAGGAATGATTATTTCATCGATTCCTAATTCTGAAAAATAGGATACTTTAGAAGATATCCCTTTATAATCCCCAACACCTGAAGATGTTGAATCATAAAATTTTGTATTTAATATTTCATAATAATTTTTTCTTATTTCGCTTCTCATTATAATAATAATTATATTTTAATTTGTTTAAAAATTATAAATAAATTAAAAATGTTTCAAAACCTTCCTTTTCTTGCATTTTTCCTGATTTTATTAAAAAATCTAATTCAGATAATTTTTTAATTATGTTAAAAACATACTTTTCATCTTTTCTATTATTTTTTAAAAATTCTTTTGCTTTTTTAATTCTAAAAGGATGAATTTTTATTTTCTCAGCAAGTTCTTTTTCACTAATTTTTTTATTGTCAAAATGAATAACTTGAAATAAAACATTAAAAAAAGAAAATATTTGACCAATTAAATTATTTATTGAAAAACCTTCAAGTGTTTTTTCTTTATAAACCTTTCAAATTTCCTCTATATTTAAATTTGATAAGGAATTTATTAATGCAAAATCATTGTCTAGATCAGTTAAAAAAACCAATTTTTGAATACTTGTTTTAGTAATTACTGTATTATAAATTAGCAATTTATCAATTTCTTTTGAAATAAACATTAAGTCATTTGGTAAAAGTGATGCTAAATATATTAAATCTAATTCTGAAATTTCTCCCTTTTTAGCTTTTATTATTTTTTTGATATATTCATTTTTTTCTTTAATATCTATTTTATTTAATTCTTTATGGAAAGAATTTGACAATAAAAATTTAAAGAGTGATGAATTTATTATTTTTCTCTCTTTTTTTTCAAAAAAACAACTAAAAATAATTACTTTTTCTTTATTTATTTTTATGGAATTTAATAAATCTATTAATTTATTTACTTCTGGATTTAAAAATAAATCAGTATCTTTTATTACTAAAACTTCTTCATTAATAAAAATGTCTTTAGAATCTATTTTTTCAAGCAATTGATCAAAAGAAATTCCAGAACAAATTGTGATTTTGTGGTTTGGTAATTTGGAAATAATTTTTTTTATTTCTCTATTTATTAAAAACTGTTCATTACCATAAAAAAAATACATTTTTACCCCTTTTCTTTATTTTTTTTAAAATTGATAATATTTAAAATTAAAAAATAATTACAAATAACAATTAATGATATTATAAAAGAAAAATTCAAATTTATATAATATTGATAAGGATAAAATCATTTAATTATATAAATAAATACCAACGAAATAAAGTCCAATATCTCCTTATTTCAAATAAATATAAAGGAAAAAATATAAAGAATTGAAATAATAGGACTGAAAACTACTGAATTTAATATAGATAAAATATTGTAATGTGTTAAATCTACGATGTTTATAATTAAAAAACCAATAATGTTGCTGCTAATTGAAATTAATAAAATATTAAGAAATTTATTTTTTATTTTAAACTCTAAAATAAAAAGAATATTTAAAGTTATTAAAAAAGTTAATATAAATGAGACAGAAAAAATAACATTAATATTTATAATTATAAAAATTAAAGCTATGAATATTAAAATTTCAATTCTATTAAATTTATTTTTCAATAATTTTAAATTTATATAATTAAAAATTATAAAAACAAAAGCACGTACACTTGAAATTGAAAAATCTAAAATCATTAAATAGACAAAACAAAAGAAAAAGAAAAAAATAAAAAATCAGATTTCTTTAATTTTCAAAAAATTAAAAATTTTCTTAATGAAAAGATTTATTAAACCAATATGAAATCCCGAAATAACAAATAGATGATAAATAGATAAATCTTTAATAATTTTAACTATTTCATTAGATTCATTTGTTTTTTCTCCAATCAAAAGCATTGGAACAATTTTTGCATAATTTTCTTTACCACTTAGTATATATTGTTTTATATTATCTAAAAAAGAAAAATGTTTTTCTTGAAAATTTAAATACAACACTTTTTGAACTTTGTATAAAATGTTTTTAGATTTTAAGAATAAATTTCAACTTAATTTTTCGTTATTATTTTCAATTTTTGCTATTTCTAATTTTGCATTATATAAAGCATTTTCCTGTATATCAGGATAATTAATAAGCACTTTTCTAGATTCAAAATCAAAAAAGAAACTTTTTTTCGATAGTTTATAAAATTGAATATTATTTTTTTCAATTACAAAAGTCTTTTTTTCACTATTTTGACTAAAAAATAAAATAAAAAAGTAAATGGTAAATAAAATTAAAAAGGTTATGTAAAGTTTTGATTTTATGTTTAAAAAATATATAAAAATGATTAAATTAAAAAATAAAAATAAATAATTTAAAAAAGTGAAACTTATTTGAAGAAAAATAATAAATATAATTAATAAAATTAAATCTCAAACTCTTCTTGCAGAATTTTTAGAGTTTTTTCACCTAATCCATTTATTTTTAAAAAATCTTCCCATTTTAGTTTTTCTGTATCTTTATCTTTTAAAAAAAGTATTATTTTTTTTATTATATTCATTCTTATACCAACTTTTTTAAACTCTTCTTCTGTAACTTTATTAATTTTTTTCTTTGTTTTATAATCAATAAAAGGAATAAAAATTTTTTTATTTTCAATAATTTTTTCTTCAAGATTTATTTTTTTAATATCTGCATTAGGTTTTAAATTAAATTTAAATAAAACATCTCTTAACTTAACCCCTTTATCGAAAAATAATCCGCCTTGATATGAAACAGCTCCTGAAATTTCTAAAAGAACTTTTTCTTTTTTTAAGAAATTTTTCTTGTTTTGTTGCTTATAAATAAAGAAAGAAACTCCACCAACCAAAACCAAGGAAAAAAGCAACAAGGAAGATATAAAAAATTTTTTTCTTTTCTTAACCATATTAAATATTTCTTTTTTTGAGATAAAAGTCAAAAAAAGGAAAAAAATAGGAAAAATGCTTTTATTTTGCTAAAATAATATAGCATTGGTCAATTGCTGCAAATATATTGTAGAGGAAAGTCCGCGCTAGCACTATCTGAGATGATAGTAGTGTTCATGTTGGATCTAATAAATCCAAGCTTAGACGACAAGTGCCACAGAGACGAGCTTATTAAATTAAGGTGAAACGCGGTAAACTCCATGAGCTAGAAACCCAAATTAAGGTAGGGGAACTTTATTTTTTGAAATGAAAAAAAATAAAGAGGTTTTAAATCTAGATAAATAATTGACACTTTTATAAAGTACAGAACGCGGCTTATAGATGCAAAAAAACCAGTTTTTATTTAACTGGTTTTTCTTTTTGAATATTCACTAATAAGTCGCTTATAAAATTAAAAGAATTTTTTAATAAATAAGGACTTATTTTTCTTATTCCATATATTTCTTGTAAATCTACTAAAATTAATGTTTCATTATTCACAAATGCTTTTTTATAAGAAAAGAGTATTATATTTTTATCTCTTTCAAGTAAATTGGATACAAAACCCTTTAGTGCAAAATCATCATAAAAATTATCAAAAATGATATAAATATCATCATTTATAACATTATTTTCAATTATTACATTTGTATTAGAATTCAATATAATTTCTTTTCTTTTAATTTCAGAATAAAATTTTATAAATTCATTTACATTATAGTTATCTTCTCCTAATTTAAAAAGGTGAAATCTTGAATATTTTTCTAAAACTAAAAATATTTTTTGTAAATTTTTATAATTAGTCATTAATCCTTCAATTAAAAAATCTAAATCATACCCAATTACAGTCTTAAATAAAGCATCTCCAAAAGGATTTTTATCTTTTTCCTTTTGTTTTATATAGTTTTCAGTTACTGTTTTTCTAAATTCTTTATAATTTTCATAACCGATTTTCTTTACATAATGACTTATCGTACATGCTGTATTCATGAAAAATTGTTCAGCAAATTCCATTTGAGTTAATTTACAAAATAACTCAGTGTTATTTTCAATTCAATCTTCCATTTCATGCTCAGTTTTTGATAATCTAACTTCAACTTTATGTTTTACTACCATAATTAAATTTTATCATTTTATTGAATTTTTATGAAGATTTATTAACATATCATTAATTTTTTTGAAAATTTGTGAATTTTTTAAACTTTTTGAGTAACTAAATGGCGAAGGATGGGATGTTATTAAAATTATTTGATCTTCTAAATTAATTAATGGGATAACTTCTTCAGCCTTTTTACCCATAAATAAAAAAATTAGATTTTTTTGTTTATTTGAAATAAAGTTTAAAAAATTAAAAGTAAAAGTTTCTCAACCAATATGTTTATGAGAAAGAGGTTTTCCTTTTTCTACTGTTAAAATAGTATTTAGTAATAAAACACCTTGTTTAGATCATCTTTCTAAATTTCCATTTTCACTTTGAAAATCAGGATAACTATTTTTTATTTCTTTATATAAATTATTTAACGATGAGGGAATTCTTTTAGATTTGCTTGAAAAAGCCAAACCATCCGCAAAACCTTCTGTATGATAAGGATCTTGTCCTAAAATTATAACTTTTAAGTCATTAAAATTTGTAATTTCAAAAGCTTTGAAAATATCTTTATAATCAGGAAAAATAGTTGCTTTTTCATATTCTTTTTCAATTTTTTCACAAATATTCAAAAAATATTTTTTACTTTTTTCTTTTTTTAAAAAATTAAAAACTTCTTCTTGATTCAACATATTAAAATTATAAATAAAAAATAAAAATAACACTTTTTTTATTATAATTTAATAACTATGAGTAATAAAGAAAAGAATATTCAAAATATAATAAATCATTTAAAAAATTCAGGTTTTGTTTTTCAAGGTTCTGAAATTTATGGAGGTTTAGCAAATACTTGAGATTATGGTCCTTTAGGTGTTCTACTTTCTAAAAATATTAAGGACTTTTGATGAAGAGAATTTATAACTAAAATACCAGAAAATTATGGATTAGATTCTAAAATTTTAATGAATCCAAAAGTTTGAGAAGCATCAGGTCATGTTTCAAATTTTTCCGATCCATTAATAGAAAATAAAAAAAATAACAAAAGATATAGAGCTGATCACATTATGGAAGAACTTTTTCCAGAAATAAATGTCAATAAATTATCAAATGAAGAAATTACAAAACACTTAAGAAATAACGTTAAAAACTATGATAATAGTGAAACAGATTGAGGAGAAATTAAACAATTTCACCTTATGTTTGAAACTCATCAAGGAGTTGTAGTAGATAAAAAAGATAAAATTTATTTAAGACCTGAAACAGCACAAGGAATTTTTGTTAATTTTAAAAATATACAAAGAACAATGAGAGCGAAAATTCCTTTTGGAGTAGGACAAATTGGTAAATCCTTTAGAAATGAAGTAACTCCAGGAAATTTTATTTTTAGAACTAGGGAATTTGAGCAAATGGAACTTGAAATTTTTAGTTCTCCAGAAGATTCACTAGCAATATACAAAAATTATTTAGAAAAAGTGTGAGCTTTCCTTTTAAATATAGGAATTAAGAAAGAATCTATTAAATTTAGGGAACACTCTAAAGAAGAGTTAGCTCATTATTCTCAAGCAACAAGTGATGTAGAATTTTTATTCCCTTTTGGTTGAGGTGAATTACTCGGAGTTGCACATAGAGGTGATTTTGATTTAACATCACACAGTAATTTTTCAGGAGAAAAATTAGAATATTTAGATCCAGTAACTAATAAAAAATACATTCCGCATATTATCGAACCTTCTATTGGGATGGATAGATTACTTTTAGCTTTAATTGTAGATGCCTATGAAGAAGAAAATATAGAAAATAATGATACAAGAATAGTTTTAAAATTAAATAAAGATATCGCCCCATATAAAGTAGCAGTTCTTCCTCTTGTTAAAAAATTATCAAAAGAAGCAATGGAAATTTTTAATTCATTAATAGAAGATAATATAAGTGCTTCATTCGATGAAAGTGGAACTATTGGTAAAAGATATCGTCGTCAAGATTCAATAGGAACTTTTTATTGTATAACTTTTGACTATGATTCTTTAAACGATAATAAAGTAACTATTAGAAACAGAGATACAATGCAGCAAGAGAGAATTTTCATTGCAGATATTAAAAAATATATTAAATAAATTAGGAAGGTAAATGAATAAAGAATTAGTAAATAAAATAATAACTGAATTGGATATAATTTCAGTTATTTCCAGTTTTTTACCTTTAGAAAAAAGAGGAAATAACTATTTGGCCATATGTCCATTTCACCAAGATAGCAAACCATCATTAACTATTTCTCCTTCTAAAAAAATTTTTAAATGTTTTAGTTGTCAAGAATCAGGAAATGTTCTAGATTTTGTAATAAAATTTAATAATTTTTCTTTTACCAACGCACTAAAATACTTAAACGAAAATTTTAACTTAAATTTGAATTTGGATGAAATGTCTTCTTTTGAAAATAAACCCCTATATAATGAGTTTGAACAAAAATTAATTAAAGCAAATGAAGATGCCAATATGTTATTTAAATTGTTCTTATTAAATCAACAAAAAAGTAATTTTGAAATTTCCAGTTTTATTCAAAATCGCTTTATAAATGACGAAATAATAAAGGTTTTTGAATTAGGTTTCGCTCCAAATGATAATAAAATTATTGAACTTTTATCTTTAAAAAATAACCAAAAAGACATATTAATTAATGCATCACTTATAACTGAAAACGAAAACTCTTTTTTTAAAAACAGAATTATGTTTCCTATAAAAAATCAATTTGGAAACATTGTAGGATTTTCAGGAAGAGTTATTTCTGATAAAAGTAATCAAGTTAAATATTTAAATTCAGCTCAAAATAAAATTTTTTCAAAATCAAAAATACTCTTTAATTATAAAAATGCGATTGATTTTTTAGGAACAAAAAATGAATTAATAATTTGTGAAGGATTCATGGATGTTATCGCTCTTTATAAAGCAAACATAAAAAATGCCGTTGCATTAATGGGTACTGCTTTAACTGAAGAACATATTAAATTGTTGCTAAACAAACATGTAATTCTACTTTTAGACGGCGATAAAGCTGGTGTAGAAGCTACTAAAAAATCTCTAAAAATTTTATTAAAAAATAATATAAAAGTAGAAATCATTAAAAATGATACAAACTATGATCCAGATGAATATTTAAACATTTTTGGACAAGAAAAACTCAAGGAAATGCTTAATAATAGAATATCACCCCTTTCTTTTTTATATAAAGAAATGATTATTAATGTAGATAAAAATGATTTTATATCAGTTGATAATTTTATAAAAGACTTTAAAGATTTTTTAGTTTTAGCTGATTATAAAGAAAAATCCTTTATTTTAGAAAAAATTGAAAGAGAATTAAACATAAATCCTAAAATTTTTAATCTCCAAAACAATGAAATAAAATACAAAAGTTTTTCAAATTATAATCAAAACCCAAATAAACAAAAAAAAGTATTAAATTTAGAGAGTAATGTAGAAAAAATAAGAAAACAAATAATAACTTCCATTTGTCTTATAGAAGAGATTGAAAAAAATTTTATGCAAAATTCTGAAAAATTCAATCTTCTTGTTTCTGATAAAAAAAATATTAATAAAATTCTTAAATATAAAACAGTTCAAGAAAAAACACAAGCTCTAAATGAAAGTCAATTATTTATAGAAACTTATGCAAAAGATCTTAATGATTTAAATGTTTTAATTAACAATTACAAAAAAATCAATGAAAAAATAAAAGTATTCAAGATACAGAATATAATAAAAGAATTAGAAAAAGAAAAAGAAAATTGTTCCGATATAGATGAAAAAGAAAAAATTGATGAAAAAATTTTATCATTTATTTCATTATTGAATAAATAAAATCATTTTTATGGTATAATTTTTTATACTTTTTAATTGATAAATTTAATTAAAATCTAAAAAACTTAAGGTGACAAATGGCTAAAGATAAAAACTTATCAAATTCATACACAACAATTATAAATGCATTACAAAAAGAGTTAGCAAGACAAAAAAAGAAGAAAAAAGATAAAACTTTTCTTACTCAAGATGAAGTTTTTAAATTTTTATATGCAAAAAAACTTTCTATAGATGAAGATGAAGCAATGGACTTGCTTCCAGTTTTAATTTCTGAAAAAATCTTAAATGACGAAAGTGATAAAGGTGATTTTGACGAAATAAATGAAAAAGAGATAGAAAAAGAAATATCTAAATCTAAAAAAAGAACTAAAAATAAAAAGATATCTGATGAAGATGTTGATTTTGATGATATCGATGAAATTGATGATTTAGAATTAAAAGATTATGATTCTGATGATGTTTTATCTATGGAAGATGATGAAATTTTTGAAGAAGATTTTAACTTAAACGATTCTCAATACAGAAATAAACTAACCGAAACTAATGATATTATAAAATGATATATGCGTTGAATTGGTAAATATGGAAAATTATTAAGCCAAGATGAAGAAATTGCTCTTGCTAAGCAAATTAAAGAAGGTGGTAGAAAAGGTAGAAAAGCTCGTCACACATTAATTAATAGAAATTTAAGACTGGTTATAAATAATGCCAAAAAATACAAAAATAGGGGTTTATCCTTTATAGATTTAATTTCTGAAGGTAATTCAGGGATTTTAAAAGCCGTTCAAAAATATGAATTTGAAAAAGGATATAAATTCTCAACCTATGCAACTTGATGAATTAGACAAGCAATAACAAGGGCAGTTGCTGATCAAGCAAGAATCATAAGAGTTCCTGTTCATATGGTAGAAACAATTAATAAATTGACTAAAATTGAAAGAGAATTACATCAAAATTTAGGAAGAATACCAACAGATGAAGAGATTGCTGAAAAAATGGAAGATGATTTTACAGCTGAAAAAGTTCAATATATTAGAAAAATTAATATTGATCCAATTTCATTAGATAAACCAATTGGTAAGGAAGATGATTCATTCTTTTCTGACTTCATAAAAGATGAAACTGTAATTTCTCCTGTTGATTTTGCTTCAGGAAAAGAATTGGAACAAATTTTAAAAGAAATGCTTCATAAAAATCTAGATGAAGATGAAAGAATCTTAATAATGAAAAGATTTGGTGTTGGTGAAAACGAACACGGAGAAAGATATAGAATACATAGTTTAGAAGAATTAGCTAATGAAAAAGGTGTTTCAAAAGAAAGAATAAGACAAATTGAATCAAAAATTTTAAGAAAATTAAAAATAACTCAGAAAAAAAGAAAATTAAAAGATTATTACCAAGGTGAATAATTCAAAAGAATTTTCTTTATTTCTTGATTCAATTTTCCCTCAAAATTCTAAAGAAGATTGAGATAAGGTAGGGTTTTCATACTTTTTTGATAATGAAATTTCTAAAGTTCTCATTTGTTTAGATTTAACTAAAAAAGCATTAGATTATGCGATAAAAAACAATTTTAATTTTATTTTAACTTATCACACTTTTCTTTTTTATAAAGGATATTTAAAAAACACTTTTGAAAAAGAACCTTACAAAAAATCAATGCATAAATTAATAAAGAAATATAAAATTAATGTTTTTTCAATTCATACCAATTTGGATTTTTTACCAAATAGCGGTGTTAAATCTATACTTGAAAAAATCAATTTAGAAGGTGATTTAACTCCTGTAAATAAATTTAATTCTATTGTTAATTTAAAAAGCGAAATCTCTTTTTTTGAATTGATAAACAAAATTAAAAATATGCTAAATTTAAATAATTTGCAAACAAATTTGCAAAAAAATAAAAAAATTAAAAAAATTGTAATTTTGCCAGGAGCTGCTGGTATTGAAAATATATTAGAAACTTATAAAGTAATTAAAAATAAAGCTCTTTACATCACTTCAGACTTAAAATGAAATGAATTGTTAACAATCAATAATCTAAAAATTGATTTATTGGTAGTTCCGCACTCAATTGAAAAAGCAAATATTGATTTTATGTATAAAATAATAAAAAAATCTTTAACCAATTTAAAAGTAGAAAAATATTTGGAAAATGAATTTATAATAAATATATAATAATTTAAAAATTAAAAGGAAAAATATGATTAAATTAGGATCACACGTTTCATTCAAAAAACCCAATTACTTATATGGAGCAATTGAAGAATCTATAAAAAATGGTGCAAATTGCACAATGATTTATTTAGGAGCACCACAAACAACTTTAAGAACAAATGTTTCTAACTACAAACTATTTGAATATTTAAAAGACTATAAAGAAATAATAAAACCAGAAGACATAGTGGTACATGCACCATATATAACTAATCCAGCAAATCCTGAAAAAGCTGATTTTGCTAATAAATTTTTAATAGAAGAAATAGAAAGAATGAATTATATAGGTGCTAAATATTTAGTTTTACACCCTGGTTCCCATACTACATTTTCTAGAGAAGAATCACTTAAACAGTTAATTAAATCCCTAACTTTTATTTTAAATAATACAAAAAATGTAGAAATTATACTTGAAACTATGTCTGGAAAAGGTTCTGAAGTAGGAATTAACTTTGAAGAATTACTTTTTGTTTTGAATGAAGTGAATAATCCCAGAACAGGAATTTGCATTGATACCTGTCATATTTGAGATGCAGGTTATAATTTGGAAAATTATGACGAATTTATAAATGAATTAAAACAAAAAAATATTTTAAAACATTTAAAAGTTATTCATCTCAATGATTCGAAAAATCCTTTAAATTCGCACAAAGATAGACACGCAAACATTGGAGAAGGTTTTATTCCTAAAGAAATTCTTAAAAAAATTGTACACGATCCTTTATTTGATAATATACCTATTATATTAGAGACTCCTTGAAAAGAAGAAGGACCAATTTATGATAAAGAAATTGCTTTTCTGCTAGATAAAGAAAATAAAAATAACTAGGTTTTACCCTAGTTTTCTTTTATCAAAATTTCTGCTGCCTTACAGATCATAGCAGCATTATCAGTGCAATATTCCAATTTAGGAATTATAGAATTTGAATGTAGTTTAACAAATTCATTTCTTAAATGTTTATTAGCAGAAACTCCACCTGCAAGAACTATAGAATTAGGTTGAAATTCTTCAATTGCCATTTTTATCTTTTCTATTAAATAATCAACAATAGTTTTTTGAAAAGAATAAGCTATTTCTTCAACAGGAATATTTAATTTTCTATTTTCAAAGTTATTTATAATATTTATAACTTGTGTTTTTATACCACTTAAAGAAAAATCGTATTTTCCTTCTGTTTTTGGTTTTGAAATTTTTATATTATTAATAAATTGACTTTGTTTGTCTATATTATCGAAATATATTTTATCAATAATTGGTCCACCAGGAAAGGATAAATTTAATTTTCTAGCTATTTTATCATACGCCTCACCGACTGCATCATCTAAAGTTTCGCCAATTATTTCTATTTGCTTAGGATTTTTAGCATATAAAATTTGAGTATGTCCCCCAGAGACTAAAAGGGAAATAGCTGGATAAATTATTTTATTATCTATTGCACCAGAAAAAAAATGACCATTTAAATGATTTATCGGAAATAAAGGTTTATTTAAAATTAATGAAATTGCTTCTGCAAATAATTTCCCTATTTGCAAAGAACCAATTAAGCCAGGTTCTTTTGTAAATGCTATATAATCTATTTCATTTAAGTCTATTATCTTTTTTATTTCTTCTAAAATAATAGCTATATTATTAACATGTTCTCTTGAAGCGATTTCCGGAATTGTACCTCCATATTTAGCATGAATTTTGATTTGACTAAATGTAATATTAGAAAGTATTTTACCGTCTTTTAAAATAGCTACAGATGTGTCGTCGTGCGAAGTTTCTATACCTAATATTGTCATTTTTCTTTATTTTTCCTTTATTTTATTCAAATATTCTTTTAATTTTTGTTCGTTTTTATTATTACCAAATTCAAAAAATTTATTGTTTTTTATTTCTGAAGGTAAATATTGTTGATCAACATAATTATTTAAAAAATCATGTGGATATAAATAATTTACCCCGTGATTAAATTTTTTAGCACTTTTATAATGAGAATCTTTTAAATGATCTGGAATTTCATATATTTTACCATTATCAATTAATTTAGAAACTTTTTGCATTGCTTGATAAGTTGAGTTGCTTTTTGGACTTAATGCCAATTCAATAATGATAGTAGAAAGTGGCAATCTAGCTTCAGGCATTCCAAGTCTTTCTGCTGAATTAATTGCTGCCATAACTTTCAAAGAGATGTTAGGATGAGCAAGACCTATATCTTCATATGCAACACAAAGCATTCTTCTATATAAACCATCAAAATCTCCGCTTTTAATAATTAACATACCATAATATAAAGCTGCATCAGGATCACTCCCTCTTAATGATTTGTGAAAAGCACTTAAATTATTATAATGTGAGTCAGCATTTTTATCGCTGTAAAAATTAACATTTGGCAATAATTTTTCGACAATTTCTTCGCTTAAAAGGTCATTTTTGCTTAAAGTTAACACAAAATCTAAATTTCTAAAAATAGTTCTTATATCAAAATTTGATAAAAATATTATTTTTTCTATAATCTCTTTAGGTAAAATTAAGTTTTTTAAATGAAAAAAATTTATTATTTCTTCCAAAGAAGGTTTGTTGAATTTTAAAATTTGCATTCTACTTCTAATTGCTGGATTAATTTTAAAATATGGATTTTCTGTCGTTGTTGCATAAATTATAATTTCATCTTTTTCCAAATAACTTAAAAGTAAATCTTGTTTATCTTTATTTAAACGATGAATTTCATCAATAATCAAAATGTCATTATTTTTAATTTTCTCTAAAAGCGAATCTTTATTTTCTATAGTTGCATTAAATGTAGTGTATTTTAAATTAAGATTTAAAGCTAAAACATTTGCAACTGATGTTTTTCCAATTCCGCTTTCTCCATAAAAAATAAAAGATGTTCTGTTTTTTAATTCAATTACTCTATTTAAAAGAAATTTAATATGCTCTTGACCTATAATTTCATCCAGTGTTTCTGGTTTAAATTTTTTGAAATCTAATTTCTTATTCATAAATTTTATCTATTTTTTTTGTTATTTTTTGAATAGCAAAATTTTCTATTTTATTTTTTACTGTGTTTAGGTGAATATCAACCACTAAACTAATAGATTCTTTTATTTCTTTTGCATTTTTTTCTATTGTTTCTGCGTTTTTTAATATTTTTTCAGTTTGTGTTCTTATGTGTTTAAGAGAATTATCTAAAATTTCATTTTTCATTTTATCAAATTGTTCTAAAATATCCTTTTTTTCTTGGAAAGTTATTTCTGCATCTGCTATTTTTTCCCTTTCCATTATAAAGTGTTTAAGTAGTGATAAAAAAGGAATTAAATAGGCAGGTCTTATAACATACATATTTTCATAATCAAATACCTTAGAAATTAAAAAATCCTTTTCTGGTTCTAATTCACTAACTAAAATAGCAAAATCAGCTTGTTTTTTAGTTTGGTCTCTTTTTAATTTATCATAATAATCAGAATTCTTTTTATTACCTGTTTCACCTTGACTTTTTGCTTCTATTATTATTTTTCCTAATAATTTTTTATTATTATTTCTACTATAAATATCATATAAAAAATCTGCTTTAGTATGATCTTTAACTTCATTATCTTTATAAAAAGAACAGTTGTTATCAAATGAAAGATTTTCAGAAGCTTGAGAAATTATTCAGTTTTCTAAATCTTCACCAATAAGTTTTATATTTACATTTTTTTTCCTTTGTAAATCATTTATAGTAGTTTTTAACTCGGTATTTTCCTTAATTCATTTTTGTATTTCATTTGAATGTTGAATTTCTTGTTTAGTCATTTCTACTTGTGATTCATTTTGCATATTAACTTTAATATTATTCATTCTTTCTACTAAAGTTGCGTTTTCTTTTCTTATATTTTTTAATGAATCAGATAATTCAAGATATTCTGGAGATTTTTTATATTCATTTATAATGTTAATTTCAGCATTAGCTAATGTATTTTCTAATTGCATTTTTTCTTTAATTAAGTTTTCTTTTTCAGAAGTTAAATTATCGATTCTCTTTATTTTTTCTGTAAATTCTTCATTATTTCTAAAATCTTTTATAGCTTTTAAAGAAGCGTTTTCTAATTCTTGTTTATGATTTTTTATTATATTATCTTTTTCAGTTAATTTTTTTTGTAAATCAGTAAATTCTTCACTAGTTTTATACTCATTTATAATATCATTTTTAGATGTTTTTAATTTAGTTTCTAATTCTGTTTTTTCTTTAATTAAATTTTCTTTTTCAGAAATTAAATCATCGATTCTCTTTATTTTTTCTGTAAATTCGTCTTTTGTTTTAAAATCTTCAATAGCCTTTAAAATTGCATTTTCTAGTGTTTGTTTATGATTTTTAATTATATTATTTTTTTCATTTAAATCATTTTTTAAATTAATGAATTCTTCACTAGTTTTATACTCTAAAAGTGCTTGATTTTTAGCTGTATTAAATAAATCCTCGTCAATCTTTGAACGAACTTCATTTAAATAACTTTCTACTCCTTCATCCTTATATTCATCTATAAAGAAAAAATCTCCTTTTTTTGCATCTTCCAAGATTTCAAATTTTATTCTTGGTTCATGTTCTATAATTCTTACTTTTATTTTATTTCCCATTTTTTACCTTTCCATATATAAATAATATTATATTAATTTTACATTTAAACAGTAAAATTTCAAATTTTATTTTTACATTTACTCTTTTAAAATAAAATATTTACATTTTCCCATATTTTCTAAATAAATTAAAGAAAAGTACTCACCATAAGAACAATAATATAAATTATATTTAGAATGAAAAATAATAGTATTTCCATGTTCTGGACACAATTGCAATTCACTTGGTAAAATATATTTTCATTCATTTATTATTTCTTTTTTTGCAATAATTCTATTTACATTTTTATTAAACTCATTAAAAATTTTTAAACTTCATTTTAATTTTCAAAAGTCTTTCTTATCAATTTTTCTTTTTTTATATTCAAGTTTAAATTTTTTTCACTGGTTTTTATTTTCATTTTTAAAAATTAAAAAATCATTAATCGATTCAACATATTTATATACAAAGATAAATTGATACTCTTCTTCTAAAAATGATTTATTTTCCTGTAAAAAATTAAAATATTCATGTTTAGTATGTTTGTGTCTATTAAATTTAGAATAGAAAATTATAATTATTCCTATAATAGTAGGAATAAAAATTAAAAGCATTAAAAATAGTATAAGTAACCACTCTAAACCGGAAGAAAAAAGTAAAATAAATAAAGAAAATAAAAATAAAATTAATACATAAAATAAAATTATTATTATTTTTTTTACAATATAAATAATAATATCTTTATGGTAAAAGAAACTATTGAATTTTTGTCTATTTTTTTTATATTCAATAGGTTTTTTCCTATCGAATAATCATTCATTTAATTTTTTTCAAATTATATAATAGATGAAAATTAAAGTTGATTTAAATAAAGTATTAATTATTAATGAAGATATAAATTCAAAAAATTTAATATTTCAAAATCAGTTTTTTATAAAAATATCTGGTTTTTTTTCTTGTAAAATATTTTGAAATTGCTCAATTAAATTGTTAGATATTAAATGAAAAACATTAACGAATGAAAAAATAGTAGTTAATATTAGAACTGCTATTTCTATATAAATGGTAGGATTTAAAAATTTATTTTTTATTTTCATTTTTATTATTTCTGATAAATCTGAAAATTCAATAAATTTTTTTACTTTAAAAATTTTATTTTTTTCTTTTTCACTTAAAATAACGTATAAAAAAGCAATTATATAAAAAACTGTTATTGTTAATCAAATAAAACCCATTTTAAAATACCTATAATGTAATAAAAGTAATAAAAAAATGGCGGGGCAAACAGGATTTGAACCTGCGCGGGCGGTTAAGCCCCTAACGCGTTAGCAATGCGTCCTCTTCAGCCTCTTGAGTATTGCCCCCCAAGTTTTTACTATATAATTATATAATAATTTGCTTAAATTAATAAGTAATTTTTTTATTTTTCAATAAGTTTATAAAATTCCTTTTCATTAATTATTGGAGTTTTGTGTTTTTCAGCCAATTTTAATTTAGATTCACCTGGTAAATCACCAATAACTAAATAGTTCGTTTTAGAAGTAATTGTATTAGAAAGTACCCCGGAATTAGATACTACTAATTTTTTAAATTCATTTCTTGTTATGGATAAAGTTCCAGTAACAACAAAAGAAATATTTTCTAAATTTTTGCTTTCAATCTTGTTGTTTTCCTTTATAAAATTCAAATTTTGCTCTTTTAATTTTAATAAAAATTCTTTATTTGCTTGAATACTAAAATAATTTTTTAATTCTTTAACAATGGTTTCACCAAATTTATTTACTTCTAAAAATTTTTCATAATCATAATTTAAAAGTTCGTCAATATTGTTAATTTTTTTGCTAATTTCAATAGATGCTTCAACACCTATATTTTTAATTCCTAGTGCGTAAATAAATTTACTAAATTCTATAGTTTTAGAATCATTTATTGCTTTTAATAATACAGTTGTGGAACGCATCTTAAAATTCTTAGTTCATTTTTTATTATTAGCACTAATTAAAGCAATATTTTTTTCTAATTCAAATACATCTATAACATTTTTTATTACACCAAAGTCATAAAATTGTTTAATAGTTTTTTTAGAAAGTGTTGAAACATCGAAAGCATTTTTCGAAAAGAAGTGGATAATTTTTCTAACAATTTTGTCTGAACAATTTTCATTTTCACAAAATTGTTCTTTTTCTGTATTATGTAAAGGAAAATTACAACTTGGACAGTGAGTTAAAATATCAATATTGGTGTTTTCGAATTTTTTTACAGATGAAATTACTTGTGGAATAATTTCTCCAGATTTTTTAATATAAACATCTTCTCCAATTCTAATTTTAAGATTTAAAATGTTTTGAAAATTATGTAAATAAGCTTTTTCAACTTTAGTTCCATTTAAAAAAACTGGTTCTAAATTAGCAACATAAGCAATTTTTCCTGTTCTTCCTATTTGGTAATCAACTGAAAGTAATTTAGTTTTTACAATTTCATCATAAAATTTATATGCAATAGCTCCTTTAGGAAATTTAGAAGTATAACCTAATTCTTCGGAGAAAATAACATCATTTACCTTAATTACCATTCCGTCTATTTCATATTTCAAATCATCTCTATTTTTATCCACATATTCTATAATTTCCTGTATTTCAGATAAATTATGCACAGTTTTTCCTATTATATTTACAGGAAAATGATTTGTTTTTAAAAAGTTGATAGTTTGCGAAACAGAATTAATATTATGGTTAATAGGTTCTACAACTTGATAAAAAAATGCTTTAATTTTATGCATTTCATCAGTGGAAACGTTTTTCAATTTTCTTACTATTCCTGCAGCTGCATTTCTTGGATTTAAAAACAAATTTTTTCTTTCTAAAGATTTAATTTTAGAGTTTGAGTATTCTTCATCAACTTTTTGTTGGTTATATTCATCAATTTTTGCTTGAATTTGTGAATTTAAATCAATAAAATCATCTTTATCAATATATATTTCTCCTCTAATTTCAATGGGTTTATCATATTTTATTGTTTTAGGGAAAAATTCATCTCTTGTTTTTAATATATTGTTAATGATATTTTCACCTTCAATACCATTACCACGAGTTAATGCTTTTATTAATTTACCATTTTTATAATGAAGAGCAATAGAAAGTCCATCGATTTTAGGTTCAATATAAAAATCTTTAATTTCCTTTATAACTTCTTGAGAATCATTCAAAAATTTTTGAATTTCTTCATATGAATAAGCTTTATTTAAAGATAACATCGCAAAAGAGTGCTTAACTTTTTCAAATTGAGTAGAACTTATAGAATGAATTTTTTGAGTTGGTGAATTTAAATTTTCTTCTCAAGAAAATAAAGAAAAATACACATTTTCTAATTCTTTCAACTCTTTCATTTTGTCTTCATATTCTAAGTCGCTAATTTCTTGTGTATTTTCTTCAAAATACAATTTATCATGATATGAAATTTCTTGTCTTAAATCTTCAATAATTTTTTTAATTTCTAAATCGGTTTTTCCTTTTATTTTATCTTTTGTTTTTTTTCTCATAAATCATCCTTATTAAAATTGTTGAGCTGTATAAATTCAAAATAGCGGTAATGGTCCTATTACATTTTGTTCTACTAATATAACAAAAACTATAAAACTAATTAAAAATAATAAAAATAAGTAGTCAAATCATTTTAAATAAAGACGACGATATTTTGTTCTTTTTTCATAAGGATCATAACCTCTTACTTCCATTGCGTTTGATAAATCTTCTGCTCTAGAAAATGATAAAACAAATAGTGGAATTGTTAAGGTAATCATTGCCTTAACTTTATCATTAATTTTTCCGTGTTTAAAATCAACTCCTCTTGAAGCTTGTGCTTTAATAATTCTATTTGCTTCAAGTAATAAAGTAGGAATGAATCTAATTGCAATTGAAATAATCATCGCTATTACATTGGTGTTAATTTTTACAAGTTTTAATGGGAAAATCAAATCTTCAATAGCTCTTGTTAATAATACAGGTTTAGTAGTATAAATCAAAAGAGTAGTGATTAAAATCATACAATAAATTCTTAAACCAAGAACAAAAGCCCTTATAAAAGATAAATTAGTATATTTTAAAGTTGTAAATTTTAAGTTCAATGAAAATCATTCTTGACTTATAAATTTATAAGATTGATCGTGATCTAAACCTTTTATAATGAATTCTGGTTTATTAAAATTACTTAAATCATTTAATATAAAAGAATAAATTATAGACATAAATAAAAATATAAAAATAGGTAATTTAGCTACTTTTATTAAGTGAAAAGGTTTTTTAGTGGTAACAGCAAACAAAATCATCATAGGAATTATTAAAAAAGAAAGAGTTAATAGATGTGTTGTTACAAAAAACAAAGTAATAAAAATAATATTAAATATTAACTTTATTCTTGGATCTAACTTATGCAAAAACGTATTTTTAGGTACATATTTTCCAATTACTATATTCATATTACTCCTTTATTAACTTATTTATTTCTGAAATTAACTCATTAATATTTTTAACTTTTGGAATATTTATTCCTTTTTGTTTTAGTTTATTAACAAAACTTAACAATTTAGTTGGTTGCATTTTATTATCTTCTAAAAACTCTGTATCACTAAGTATTTCGTAAGTGTCTCCATCTTTAATTATTTTACCTTCCTTGAATACAATTGTTCTATTTGTTCAAGTTAAAGCATTATCTAAATCATGAGTTACAATTACTATAGTTTTTCCTGCTTTGTGTAAATTATCAAAAATTTCCAAAGTTTCTTGAATCCCTACCGGATCTAAACCTGCTGTTGGTTCATCAAAAAAAATGATATCAGGATCCATTGCTAAAATTCCTGCAATTGCCACCCTTCTTTTTTGTCCACCTGATAAATCAAAAGGTGATTTTTGTAAATAAGATTCATCTAAACCAACAAGTTTAATTATATTTTTAGCTTTTTCAATAGCTTTTTTCTTTTCTTCTCCCATTGAAACAGCACCAAATATAATATCTTTTTCAATAGTTTGCTCAAATAGTTGGTATTCTGCAAATTGAAACACAACACCAACCCTTTTTCTTATTTGTTTTAACTCTTTACCTTTAACTCTTTTTGCAAAAAGTTTTTTCTTTTTTAAAATAACATTTTTCTGTATATTTTCTTTATTTTTGTTTTCATTAACATAAATAAATTCCACTTCACCATCGTCTGGATAAATTAAACCATTCATATGTTCGATAAATGTGGTTTTTCCACTACCTGTTTGTCCTATAATTGAAATGAATTCACCTTTATTTATTTCAGTTGAAACATCATCTAAGGCATTAAATCTTGAAGGTAAATCTTTATCATAAATTTTAAATATATTTTTTATTTTAATTTGCATATTTCCTCTATTAATTCATTTTCATCATATGTTGGTTTTATTTTATTTATTAAAGAAGAAATTTTATAAATAAATGGTGAATCTAATTTTGCTTCTTCTAATACTTTTTTATCATTTAAAATGTTTTTTGGAGATCCTTGTGCTATTACCTTACCTTTTGCTAAAACTATCACTTCATCTGCTAAAACAGCTTCATCCATATCGTGAGTTATAGAAATTAAAGTTTTTGTTCTTGTAGATTGAATTTCCCTAATTATGTTTAAAACATCGTGTTTTCCTTTAGGATCTAGCATTGATGTAACCTCATCAAAGATTATAATTTTAGGACTTAAAGCTAAAATGGAAGCAATTGCAACTCTTTGTTTTTGACCACCAGATAAATTTTGTGGTTCTCTTTCAAGATGATCTAGCATATCAACTTTTTGAGCTAAATTGAAAATTATTTCCTTCATTTCCTTTGGATTAACACATCTATTTTCCAAACCAAAGGCAATATCATCTTCAACTGTTGCACCAACAAATTGATTATCTGGATTTTGAAAAATAATTCCAATATATTTTCTTGCTTCATTTAAAGTGCTTTTGGATAATAAAATATCATTTATTCACACTTCACCTTTTTTAGGTTTTATAATTCCTGTTAAAATTTTAGATAAAGTTGATTTTCCCGAACCATTGTGCCCTAAAATGGCAATATATTTTCCTGCTTTGAATTCTAAATTTATATCATCTAATGCTAATTTTGCATTTTCTTCATCGCTGTAACTAAAAGATACGTTTTTAAGTTTTATCATAATTTTTAATTATACTATTTATTGCTTTTTTTATTATTATTTAATAATAAATTAGCAGAATTTATATAAGATCTAATCAAACCTCCTGCTCCGAGTTTGATTCCACCAAAATATCTAACAACAACAATGAGGCTATTTTCTATTTTTTTTATTTGAAGCAAATTTAAAAGTGGTTTTCCTGCAGTTCCTTGCGGTTCCCCATCATCGCTCATTCCATAATGTGTTATTCCATTAATATCAGTGAATAAAAAAGCATAACAAATGTGTCTAGCTTTTTTATGTTCTTTTTTTAGATTTTCAATTATTGTTTTTACTTCGTTTTTGTCTTTAATTTCATATAAAAAGGAGTAAAATTTAGATTTTTTAATTTCAAATAAGTTATTCATTATTTTATTTTAAATTGAATATTTCCTTCTCCTACAACATGGGATTTTATACTTTCTAAAACATCTCCCAATGAAATAACATCAAAATTTTCTCTTTTTACAAAATTGATTTTTTCATCTAATGCATAAATTGTTAATGTATAAATTCCGTTTGAATCTGAAATATTTGGTATTTTTACCAATCCATAATCGTTTGCTATATACCTAAATATCTCATCACTTTCTCCAAAATCACTAGCTATTCTTTGTGCAAGGTGAGTACCAAAAGTATTAATATAATGATATTTTTGTTCTTTATTAATGTTAAATTGATTAATTATTCTTGAAGGAATTTTTATAAAGTTATCAGTTTCTAAATTCACATTTTCATTTTCTAGCTCAGTTCTAATTCAAAATATTAAAGGTGTAGCATAGTTTTTTACTTCAGCGTTTCCTAAAAGTGTCACAACATAACTTTTAGCTTCATTTATTTTGGAAAATTCTAAAGGTAGAGATATTGAATGAAACAAATTATTATGTTTTTGTGCTACATAAAATTTATTTAAAAATATTTCATTGTTTTCTCTATAAAAAGCACTAGATTTAATTTCAATATTTGTCTTTTTATTACCTTTATAAAAGAAAATTTTATCTTTTTCAAGTCCTTTGTTTAATTCCTGACTTTCTTTGTTATTTTCTACAAATCTATCATTGATAAAAACATATTTTGTTCTATATAAAAAAGTATAAAATCCTGAATCGATAACTTTTCCTTTTATCAAATTTTGAAAATCGTCAAAAAATAATTTATCTTCTTTATTAAAATTTGAATTTTTTAAAATGTCTTCTGTATTTAAAGCATAAATTCTTAATTCATAATTATGGTCACTTTCTACAGGGAATGGTCCTACATAAACGCCATTATTTTCGATTGAAACAATTTGTTCCAGTAAATGTTTTTTAGCGAAGGCTGACATAGAGTTTTCAAATTGAATAATTTTATCTTTATTTTGAAATGAAAAATCCCAATCTACCCTATTTTTCTTTATATTTGCAGCAATTCAATGAATAAAAGGTACTCCTAAAGATTTAGAAGCTTCCTTATCAATTAATGTTATAGCATATGATTTAGCATTTTTTACTTTTGACCATTTTATTGGGAAACTTACAGAATTGTCTTTTAAATTAGAATTACCAAATTGAGTTTCCAAAACACCATTTTTTACATTTTTTACAATTATTTTCATAAATTAAATTTTAACAAAAAATACACAAAATTAAACTTAAATAATTTAATCTTGTGTATTTTGTAAATAAATTGAAAAAACTATTTTCTAATATTAAGTTTTTCAATAGTTTTTTTGTAAGAATCAAAATTGTTTTCTTTTAAATATAATAAAAGTTTTTTACGTTTATTAACCTTTGCCATAAATCCACGTTTTGAATGTTTATCTTTTTTATTAACTTCAAAATGTTTTTTTAATGATTCAATATCTTCAGTTAAAATTGCAACTTGAACTTCAATCATACCTGTGTTTTTTTCGTTTCCACCGAATTCAATTGTTAATTCTCTTTTACGTTCTTTTGAAACCATATTTTCTCCTTTGATTTAATCCCAGCAAAAACTTGAACGAATGTTAAAACCGAGAAAAAATATTTTATATTAATTTTATTAATATTTAAATTTTATCACATTATTTGTTTAATGTTAATAATTTTATGAAAGAATCTGCTTTTAATGAAGCTCCACCTACAAGTGCTCCATCAATATCTTTTTGATTCATTAATTCTTCAATATTTGTTGGACTTACTGAACCTCCATATTGAATAACAACATCTTTATGTGTGTTTTCTCTTATAAATTCACAAACTTCTTGTGCTATTTGTGCAGTTGCTGTTTTTCCTGTACCAATTGCTCAAACAGGTTCATAAGCAATTACAATTTTAGAAAAATCTTCTACATTTTTTAAAGAATTTTTTAATTGATGTAAAATAACATCTTTTGTTTTATTATTTTCGTATTCTTCTAATGTTTCTCCAACACAAACAACAGGAGTTAATCCTTCTTTTAATGCTTGATGAACTTTTAAGTTAACTAATTCATCTGTTTCACCAAAATATTGTCTTCTTTCAGAGTGTCCTAAAATTACAAAAGATACAGATAAATCCTTTAACATAGATGCAGAAATTTCCCCTGTATATGCACCAGAATCAAAATTTGAAAAGTTTTGTGCTACTATTTTTAAATTTGATTTTTCAAATAAAAATAAATTAGTAAAAGGTGCAGCAATTCCGAAAGTAACTTCATCTGAAATTTTTGTTTTGTTTTCACTGTATAATCTACTAAATTCATCTAAAAATGCTTTTGTTTCTTGAGCATTTTTATTCATTTTTCAATTACCAATAATTGTTAATTTTTTCATTTTTCTCCTTAAAAAATAATCATTATTCAAATTATACTAAAACTCTTGAATTAATAAAAAAATTAATTATTTTATTATAAATTTCAATAACAAAATCTTCAGTTTATAGTAAAATTTAAATAATATTAATATAATAATAAATGTTAGAAAGCAGGCAACAATGAAAAGTATAAAAAATGTAATATTAAATGCTAAAGAAAATGATAAAAAAATTTTTAGTATTCAAGGATGACTAACAAACTTAAGAGGAAATACAAAAATTAAATTTTTAGAAATAAATGATGGTTCTACAATAGTTAATTTGCAGGTAGTTTTAAAAAACGAAAAAATCAATTTACAAGAAGTCGATAAGGCAAGGGATGGAGCAGCTATTTATGTTAAAGGTGTTTTAAATTACACTCCAAATTCAAAACAACCTATCGAACTTCAAGCTGATGAATTTAAGTTATTAAAAAATACAGATGAAGATTTTCCAATTCAGAAAAAAGAAATTTCAATGGAATTTTTAAGAGAAATACCTCATTTAAGACACAGAACAAAATTAATAAAAGCTATAATGCTAATTCGTTCTACTTTGGCGATAGAAATTCATAAATTTTTCTCTAATCATGATTTCCTTTATGTTTCAGCACCTATCATAACTTCTAACGACGGAGAAGGAGCAGGAGAAACTTTTGTTGTGGATTCAGAAAATGAAAAAATGTTTTTTGGAAAAAAAGCAACTTTAGGTGTTACTGGTCAATTACACGCTGAATCTTATGCAATTGGAATGAAAAAGGTTTATACTTTTGCTCCAACATTTAGAGCTGAAAATTCTCACACTAAAAAGCATGCAGCAGAATTTTGAATGGTTGAACCTGAAATCGCTTTTTACGAATTGCAAGATGTGATTAAATTATCTGACCATATGCTAAAAACTGTTATTAAAAACACTTTAGAAAAACATAAATTAGAATTTGATTTTTTAGAAGAAGTTGTTGATAAAAACTTGAGAGAAAAACTAAATTTATTTTTAAACAAAACACTTTCTATTATCGATTATAAAGACGCTATAGCAGAATTAATAAAAGTAAAAGATATTTTTGAAGAAAAAAATATTTATTTTGGTTTAGATTTAGCTACAGAACACGAAAAATACTTAGCAGAAAAATTATTTAACGGGCCTGTTGCTGTTATAAATTATCCAAAAGAATTCAAAGCTTTCTATATGTATCAAAATGATGATAATAAAACAGTTGCTGCTTTTGATTTATTAGTTCCAGGTATTGGTGAATTAATCGGTGGTTCCCAAAGAGAAGTTCGTTATGAAAAATTACTAGAAAGAGTTCGTGAATTATCAATCCCAGAAGACGATTTAAAATGATATTTAGATTTAAGAAGATTTGGTGATGCTGGTTCATCAGGATTTGGACTTGGTTTTGAAAGACTTGTTATGTATGTTACAGGAATCGACAATATTAGAGATACTATTCCTTTCCCAAGAACAGTTAATAACTTAAAAATGTAAATAAAGGAGTAAAAATGAAATTATCAATATTAATTCCATCATATAAACAAAAAAATGAACTTAAATCTCTTTTAGACTCTTGTTATGTTCAACAAAAAAACGAAGATTTTGAAGTGATTGTAACAATTAACAAACCTACAAATGATGAATTGAATTTAGTTTATGAATATAAAGAACTTTTCAAAGATAAATTAAAAATTTTAATTAATACAAAAAGACAAGGTGTTATTCGTGATATTTTTGATATGCTTACAAAAGCAGTTGGAGAATATTTTATTGTTGTTTTTCCTGAAACTAATTTAAAAAACTTTTTTGTCAAAAGATTTATTGAAATTGAAAAAAAATACAAGGTTGACATTATTGAATTTAAGCCTAAATTTAAAGGTTTTTTTCAATTAGAACCTAAAAAAAGAATTCAAGACAATAAAATTTTTAAAATTCAAGAAGACAAAAAGGTAGTTGCATACACTTTTCCAATTATTTTTAACAAATTTTTTAACACAAATAAATTTTTAGAAATAACAGCAAACACAAATTTCAAAGATGCTAGTTCTAAATATTTGATTGAAATACTATACAAAACACTACCCTTTTTAGAAAGTTATGTCTATATCGATGAAATCATCGTTAATGAATGAAATAATGAAATAAGCATTTTTAACCCTTCACAAGTTATTAGGGACTGAAAAAATATTGAAAATTTCACAAGAGAAAATAAAATTGAATTTATGGAAGAGATTTTATATGCCAAACTTTACTTTTTACAAATTTTTATTCCTGTAATTTTAGGAGTAACTAAAAAATCTCTATTGACTAGACTGTTAACAAGACAAGAAGAATTTCCAATAACTGTTTTAAAATATTATGAAAAATTAAAATTATTAAGAAAAAATGAATTTAATTTACTTTTATCAGTAAATAAATACATCCTATTAAACAGTAACGAAAGTAAACTTATTACAGAAAATACAGCCCCATCAAAATGACATTCAATTTCCAAAAAAATTTAACTAAAGCAGAAGCGAGTCTTTCAATAAAGTTTCTCTCTTCTTTAATTGATATTTTATTATATTTCTCTTTTGCTTTTTCTTCTTTAGGTTTTTTATTCTTTTTAATATTTAAAAACGATTATAACTTAGCTTATTATTTTTGACTTTTTTTTCAAATTATATTTATTTTAGCTTTCCAATTACTTATTCCTTTGTTAAATCAAGGCAAGAGTATTGGAAAAATAATTTGTAAATTAGAATTACAAACAGAAAAAAAAGTAAACAAAAAAGAATTGCTTTCTTGCTTATTAAAAAGAAATTTATTTTTTTCTTTGAATTGAGTTATATTAATTTTTCTTTTTATTCTTTTAATTAATCCTCAATTATCACAGAAAATTGTTTCTAGCAATAGTTTACTAAAAGACAAAAATAAGCAATTTAGTAATTTGAATTCATTAGAAAAAATTTTAATAAATATTTTTATCGCCTTTTCTAACTTTAACTTTATTTTGCTTTTAATTTTATTTTTTTTCAACATATTTAATCCAAAAAAGAACATCATAAATATTTTTTCCAAAAGCAAATTAGTATACAAAAATAAATTCATCGAAACTCAAAAACCTTTAGAAATCAAAAACCTAAATTGAACCAAAGTGCAGTGAGACACGAAAGGAGATTATTATGAAGAATGATAATAATGTAAAAATTCTCTCAAATTTAAATGATAAACAAAAAAGTGCTGTTGTTTATAATCAAGGTCATCTTCGAATAATTGCTGGAGCTGGTAGTGGTAAAACAGGAGTATTGACAAGAAAAATAGCTTACTTAATTGAAAATAAAATTACTGATGCTAAAAAAATTTTAGCAGTTACTTTTACTAATAAAGCCTCAAACGAAATGAAAGAAAGGGTTATAAATTTAGTTGAAGAAAAAGGAAATGAAGTTTTTATAAGTACTTTCCACTCTTTATGTAACTATATTTTAAGAAGAGAAATCACCAATCTCAAAGATTATAATTCGAATTTCGATATTCTTGATTCTTCAGATCAAAAAAATATTTTAGAAAACATATATAGAAAATTAAAAATAACAAATAGAGACATTAATTATTCAACTGTTTTAGAAAAAATTTCTAAATGAAAAAATTTAGAAATTTTGCCAGAAGAAATAGATATAGATAAATTAGAAGAAGATGATGAAATAATAGTTGATCTTTATACTGAATACTCAAAAGAATTAAAATTATTAAAAGCATTAGACTTTGATGATTTAATGATTTTTACCGTTAAAATCTTTCAACAATTTCCAGAAATAAAGGAAAAATGAAGAAATAAATTTTCTCATATTCTTGTTGATGAATTTCAAGATACATCAGAATTGCAATTCGAAATTATTAAACATTTAACTGGAGAAAAAAATATTTTAACAGTTGTTGGAGATCCTGATCAAACAATTTATACTTGAAGAGGTGCTGATGTAGAATTAATTTTAAATTTTGATAAATTTTTCCCAGGTGCCTTAACAATTACCCTGGATCAAAATTACCGTTCTACCAATCAAATACTAAATGCAGCAAACTCTTTGATTAAAAATAATAAAAATCGTTTAGAAAAAAACTTATTCACCGATAATATTTCAAATGAAGAAATTGTATTTCACCATTCTTTCAACGTAGAAGTTGAAGCCAGATGAGTTGCAGAAGAAATAAATGATTTAAAAAGAAAAAAAGTTCAACTTAAAAATATAGCAATTTTATATCGTTCCGGTTTTTATTCAAGAGCTTTTGAAGAAGCTTTAATTAAAGAAAATATTCCTTATCAACTTTTAGGTGGAACTAAATTTTTTGAAAAAAAAGTTATAAAAGATTTAATTGCTTATCTAAAGGTTATGAATGACGGTTCAACTGTTGGTTTACTAAGAATTATAAACATCCCTTCTAGAAAAATTGGTCCTTCAGCAATTCAAAAATTAACTGAGTATGCAAACAAAAGAAACATTCCACTTTTTGATTGTTTAATTGATTATTTCACTAATAGAAAAACTTATATGAAAGAAGAAGGATTTGAAGAATTACCTTTAAATCATTCTCTCCAAAAAGAACTGGTTGATTTTTTAAATTCTATTAACTTTGCAAGAAAACTGCTAAAAAGTGAAAAAAGCATCTCTTTTGTTCTTGAAAAATTTATTGAAAAAATTAAATACATAAGTTCAATTAAAAACATTTTAGATAAACAAGATGCTCTAAATAATTTACATAGTTTAATGCAAGGGATTAAATCTTGAGAATCTAAAAATCCTAATTTAACATTAAATGATTATTTACACGAAATTTCTTTATTAACAGATAGTGATGACTCGAACTATGAACCAAATACTGTAACTTTAATGACAATACACAGTTCCAAAGGTTTGGAGTTCCAAAATGTATTTTTAGTAGGAATGGCTGAGGGTATTTGTCCAAATAAAAGAACTTTAAAAGATGAAGAAAATATAGAAGAAGAAAGAAGACTTGCTTATGTAGCTATCACAAGAGCTAAAGAAAGATTATTTATTTCTGATTCTGGTGGAAACTACTTTGAAAATCAAGCATATTCTCAAACTTCGAGATTTATTTCAGAAATGGGAATAAAATCTGAAATTTTACAAAATTTCACAAAAAGAACTAATGATGGGCAATTAAACTATAAAAGAAATGATAAAACAATCAATTTAGTTGCTGGTGATTTAGTAAATCACATTGTTTTTGGAGAAGGAATAGTTCTTGCTGAAGAAGGTGATACAATAATTGTTAAGTTCAAAAACTTACCTGAAAAAGATGCGACCAAAAAAATAATGAAACAGCACAAATCTTTAGAAAGGATAACACCTATCTAAGATTATGACTAAAAATAATTTTCAATTAGATCATTTAGGTATTATTTTAGTAGTTATTATTATTTTGTTATGTATAACGGCATCAGGAATTTTATTTTTTGTTTATTCCAAAAATGAAAAACATATTTTAAAAAATAGTTCTATTATCATTCCTTTAAGTTTTGATGAAGAAAACGAAAGAATAAGAGTAATAGATTCTAAATTTAAAGACAGTGTTTTAGAAGTTTTTAAAAATAAATTAAATATTTATACAGGAAATTGAGTTAAATTAAATGATTTTATACTTTTAATTGATGCAAAAGATCGTAGCAAATTTATTGAAAATATGAAAACTTGATCTAATAAAGAGTTAGATTTAAATATAATTGATAAAGAAAACAAAAAAGAAACAAATAAAAAATATAAATTTATTTTTTCAAATGAAGGTGGAAAATATATATTTATTTATAGAAATAGATATAGCAAAATAAATATTAAATTTTTACAAAAAATTGTAAAAAAAATTAAAATTATGAAAATCAAAAATTTTAAAACTAATAAAAGATTTTCCTTATTTTTCAATTTTTCTTTAAGTACATGATTTATAAATGAATCTATTTCCAAAAACATTTTAGAAGAACTTGTGTATAATAATTTTTTACTTTATTTTAAAATAAAACAACTGTTTTTAGAAGAAGGAATATTAATTCTAGCTTTTAATTCAAATAATAAAAGAAAAATAAACAAAATAAAATATAAACTATATAAATTATTTTCAAAATTAAAAAATAATTTTTTCTTTTCGGAACAATCTGTTGTTATTATTGATAATAAAACTCAACAAAATTCAAGTTCAGGAAAAATAAAAAAAATGATTAACTTCTCACTATGAAAATCTAAAAATGTTAATAAAACTATTGAACTTGAACATCCTTATTTTTTAGAATATACAGAAGAATTAGAAAAATACGATAAGGCTATTGAAGAATTTAAAGAAATTCTTAAAAGAGATGTAATAACAACAAACAAATTAGAATTAAGAAGAGGCAAAAGAAAAATTGGTGAAATAGAAATAGATAACATTCGCCCCGAAATTAAAAAATTTCTTTTTGTTAGAGAAAAAATAAAAATAGCTGAAAAAATTCTCAAAAAAGATATTGAGTTAAAAAGTGAAGAAAAAAATCATAATTTTATTTATACATATACAGATGTATTTTTAAATTATTGAAATAAATTAGATAAAAATACTTCTAATTTAATTATCAGAATTAAAAGTTATTCTATGTTTTTAAAAAAATTTAAAGAAGCATCCAAACATAAAGAATTAGCTTTTGACAGATGAGGAATTTATGTTCAAAAAATAAATTTATCGTTGTTTTCTATCTTAAAAGAAATAAAACCTAAATTTTTAGTAATTTCTTATGAAATATTAAATAACATAGAAGATGATTCCTTTTTAATTTCTTTAGAAACATTAAATAAAATTTGTTCTACCAACAAAATAACAATAATTTATGAAAACAAAAATAATATAATTAAAAACGAAAGGATTCTTGAAAAAATAGGTTATAACTATTATTTCAATATTTAAAATGCAAAAAATCAATCAAGAAGATGTAACAATTTTAATTAACGGAAAATATGATAAATATACTAAAAAAAGCATTAATTCATTAAAAAAACGTTTTCCTAAATCACCAATTTTAGTATCATGTTGAGAAAATGATGAAATTGATGAAAATCCTAAAGTTAGTAAATTTATTTTAAACAAGGATCCTGGTGGTTTTTATATAACTAAATTTAAATATGGTATTAATATTAATAGAATTATTGTTGCAACTCAAAATGGTTTAAAAGAAGTTAAAACCAAATATGTTTTAAGAATTAGAAATGATTTATATTTCAAAAACGATAATATTCTAAATGATTTTGCAAGTTTTTTCCACAAAAGAGATGAAAAATATAAAATATTTGAAAAAAGATTAATTTCTTCTACTTTTTTTAGTTGTGATTACAATGTTTTGGGTTATGGAAAAATTAATTATGCTTATTTACATATATCTGACTGATTAAATTTTGGATTAGCAACAGATGTGAAAAAATTTTGAGAACCAGTTAAGTTAATAAAAGACTTAAATGAATTTGCTTATTTTAATAAGCAAAATGACTTTCTTCCTGTAAAAATGCATCCAGAAAACTATTTTCCTCAGTTTGTTTTTAAAGAAAATACAGATTTAAATTTAGACAATGTTTTTGGTGATGATTTAAGTAAAAAAGAAGAATTTGATAAATATATAAATGAAAATTTTATAACTTTAGAATCTAAACAAATAGGTTTTTATAATTTAAAACCCAGGTATAAAACAATTAGTAAATTTTCTTTACAACCTTTTAACAAAAAATATATTTCTTTTTTAAAATATTATATAGATACATATGAACCTAATTGAAAAATAGCAAATAAATATAAGCTTGAAAGAAAAGAACAACTTCCTAGCATACCTTACAAAATACCTACAAAAAACTCTAAAATTCAATTTACTTTTTTTAAGTTAGCAATAAAATTTTGCATCAAAGAATTATTCAAACAACATTTAATTAAAATATTTTTTATCTTTTCTAAGAAAAATATTTTAAAATTAAAGAAAGAAAAATTACAAAATAACATTATTAAAAGAAAGTTATAAATGACAGAAAAAATAAATAAAGAATTTTTATCAAGATATTTTAACTCAATAGAAAAGAAAAATAACTTGATATACAAAAGTTCTGCCGATAAAAACAAAATATTAGATGAATACTATTGATTTATAAAATTACCTCAAAACTTGAAAAAATTCATCCCAAACATTTATTTATATCAAGAACTAAATGATTTTAGTACAATAGTTATGGATTTTGTAGATTTTCCTAATATTTATAACTATTTACAAAAAGAAGTTTATATAAATAATTTTTACGAATTAATTGACAAATTATTTTATGTGTTAAAACAATTTAAAGATACTTCTTTTTTAAACCCTTATGAAAATAAAGATGATTCTTTATCTCGTTTTATTTATATCGAAAAAACAAATAATAGAATAAATCAAATAAATGAATCAGAATTTGTAGATATTAATAAAAAAATAATTTTCAATAATAAAGAATTAAAACCTTTCAATCAAATTAAAGAAAAAGTTTTTAATTTAATTGAAGAAAAATTAATAAATAGAGAGTTACTTTCAATTGTTCATGGAGATTTTTTCTTTAGTAACATTTTATTTGATGAAAAAACAAAAGAAATTAAATTAGTAGATCCAAGAGGTAGATTTGATTATTACAGAGATGTTATAGGAGATTTGAGATACGATTTAGCAAAATTAAGTCATAGTATTTCTGGAAAATACGACTGAATTGTACACAATAATTTTTCTTTCCAAGAAAATTCTAATAATTTTATTCTAAAAGAAAATTTTCCTTTTTCTGACAAAGAAAATAAAGAAATTTTGCTTTATTTTAATAAAAAAATTATTGAAATATTTCAAATTTCTTTTGATGAAATTAAATTAATTGAAGGTTTATTATTTTTAACTATGATTCCGTTACATAAAGAATCTAAAATTCATCAAAAAATCTTTTATTTAAAATCTATTGAAATTTTCAATGATTTATTAAAATCGGAGGGTAAATGAGAATAGTTATAGATTTAGATGGCACTATTTGTGAAATAAAAAAAGAAAATCAATCTTATTCAGAAGTAAAACCTTTGCCCGGAGCAAAAGAATTTATAGATGAAATGAAACAAAAAGGTCACACAATTATTATTAATACAGCAAGAAATATGCAAACTCAAGATCATAATATAGGAAAAGTTATGAAAAATATAGGATTAGTAACTTTAGAATGATTAAAGAATCATAATATTCAATATGATGAAATTTTTTTTGGAAAACCTAATGGTGATATTACAATATGCGATCGTTCCATCCACTTTGAAGGATGAGATAAAATTAATGAAGATTTTTTAAAAAAATATGCAAAAGAAAGATAAAAAAACACAAAAAGCACAGATTGTAATATTAATGGCTGGAAACGGAAAAAGATTTAAAGAGAAAGGTTATACAACTGATAAACCTTTTATTACAGTAGAAAATAAAACATTCTTAGAACTAGCAATTGAATCTTTTGACAAGCAAAATACATTTATTCTAGCAATGAAAAAAGAATTTACTTCAATTTATAAAAAAGAAATTAGTTCTTTACAAAAAAAATATAAAATTAAAATTTTTACTGTAGATCAAACAACTACTGGAGCTGCTTCCACTGCTCTTTCTATTTGAAAAATTATAGATAATAAAAAACCTGTTATTTTTGCTGATGTTGATAATTTTTATTTAGAAAAAGAAGCACAAAAATTTTTAGAATTTTCTCTACAAAACAAATTTGATGCTGCTGTTTCAACTTTTTATTCTACATCTAATAGTTTTTCTTTCATAAAATACAAAAATAATTTAGTTTTAGAAACAAAAGAAAAAGAAGTTATTTCTAATCAAGCAATTTCTGGTCTTTATTTTTTTAAAAATGGAAAAAAATTTATTGATTATTGCATAAAAATGCATATTTATAATAAAAAAATAAAAGAAGAATTTTATATGTCTAATATTTTTAATTTAATGCTAGAAAATAAAGAAAAAATAGGATGAATGCCTTTAAAAGAAAACGTTTATATTTCACTTGGAACTCCTGAACAACTTGAAAATTATTTAAATAACAAATCTCCTAAAAATTAACGGAATAAAACTAAATATTTTTAAATCAAGGAAAAAGTTATATAATTATACTTATGAAAAAATTAGGTATTTTATTAGACTCATTTGGTGGTATTTCTAAACAAACTATAGAAAATAATGGTTTTGAAATGGTTCCATTGCAATTTACAATAGATGGAAAAGATTATATAGATAATGGAGAAGAATTAACAAATTTACAAATTTGAGAATTAGTCAAAAAATCTAGCAGTGCTTCCACTTCTTTACCTGCATTAGCAACCATACAAGAAAAACTTAAAAAAATGAATAGCGAATATGAAAATGTTATCGTTTTTTTAACTTCTTCAAAACTTTCATCTACTTATCAAACAGTTTTAGTAGAATCTAAACAATATGGAGACAAATTTCACATTATAGATAATCACTTTTTTACAGATGAAGCACTAGAACTGGGTAAATTTTTAGTTCAAAAATCTAATGAAGGCGTTGAACTAAATAAACTTTTAGAAATATCAAAATGAGTTGCTAAAAAAAGTATGAATTTTTTAATTGTTAAAGATCTAACTTCTTTAATTCGTGGTGGAAGATTAAAGGGAGTAAAAAAACTCTTACTTAATTCTCTTAAATTAATCCCTTTACTCAAAGTAGATGAAGAAGGAATTAATTTTGGTGGATTAAAAAGAACATTAAAAGGTTCTTATGAAAAAGTTTTAGAAAAATTAATCGATTTTATAGGTGGTAAACATAATTTAGAAAATTTTGAATTTAAATTTATGTATGCCAATGATTCAGAAATGAAAAACGAAATTATTAACTTATTTAATAAAGAAAAATTAGAACTTGGAAATATCGAAATAGCTTCTGCTACCGTTATGATACATACTGGAGTAGGTTGTTCTTCATTAGGTATTTGACCTAAATTATCAAAAATTAAAATATAAAAAAATACCCTTATTATTTTTTAGAAAAATTTGCCTTTTGGGTATTTTTTTTATTTAAAATTGCTGTTACTAACATTATTGGAATTATAGAAAAAGAACACAAAATAATTAAAAATATTCTTAAAATAATTCAATATTCAGTAAATTGATAAGTAATTAAAATGACAAATAAAGATAAAATTAATGGGAAATTAAAATTAAAAAAATTTATTTTTAAAACTTTAAGATATACAAAAATTGTTATTATTATAAAAGATAAAATAACATAAGAAAGTCCTATTAAACATAAATATTTATATTCTATGATTTCCTTTTTTTGAATTTCAGGAGAAAATAGAAAATAAATAACTAAAATAGGAATTATAACTATTAAAATAGTAAATAATCAACTTGGAGCTTTTGTAATTCTCATTATTTTTTATAATGTAATTTATGAAGCATTTTTATTATAAAATTATCAATATTTTCACTGGTTGAGTTTTCTTCACCGTATTTTCTATAAGTAACCAAATTATTTTTAATTTCATTATCACCAATAATAATTTGGTATTTTGTCTTCATTAATTGCGCTTCTCTTATTTTTTTATTAATTCTTTCGTCTCTATCATCTAAATCAACATTAAAGTTTAATAATTGTAATTTTTCTTTTATTTTTTTTGCAAATTCTAAGTGTTTATCATTTTGAATTGGAATTACAACAAATTGTCTTGGACTTGCTCAAAATGGTAAATTCCCCTTTGTTTGTTCAAGAACAATAGAAATAAATCTTTCATATGTCCCTATTAAACCTCTATGGATTAAAACTGGAGTTTCCTTTTCATTATTTTCATTTATGAAACTTATTTTAAATTTTTCAGGAAGCAGAAAATCTAACTGTAATGTAGACATAGTAATTTCATGATTTAAAACTGTTTTTACTTGAAAATCAATTTTTGGTCCGTAAAATGCTGCTTCTCCTATTTTTTCTTCATAATCAATATTCAATTCTTTTAAAACTTTTTCCAAATCACTTTCTGCTTGGTTTCACATTTCATCATTATTGAAAAACTTTTCTTTATTTTCAGGATCTCTTTTAGAAAAAGAAACATAATCTAATTTAATATTAAACATATTTAATGTTTCAATAATCATTTTATATAAATGTTTAAATTCATCTACAATTTGACTTTTTCTAGCAAAAATATGACCTTCAGTTAAATCCATACCTCTTACTCTTTCAAGTCCTGTTAAAGCTCCTGATTTTTCATATCTATATAGTCTTGACTGCTCAGAATAACGTATAGGTAGTTCTTTATAACTTCTTTTTTGTCTATCAAATAAAATAATATGATGTGGACAAGTCATAGGACGTGCAATTAATCTTTCATTTTCTACCTCTATAGGTTTAAACATATCATCTTTATAATGTTCTAAATGACCAGAAGTTTTGTAAAGTTCTTCTGAACCAAAATGTGGAGTTAAAACTTCTTTAAATCCATATTTTTTGTCAAAAAATAAAATTCTATTTCTAATTGCATTTCTAATTTTCATTCCATCTTCTAATCAAATAGGAAGTCCTTGGCCTGAAAGGTGTGAAAAAGTAAAAATATTTAATTCTTTCCCAATTTTTCTATGATCTCTTTCTTTTCTTTCTTTTAAAATTTCTAAAAATTGATCTAATTCTTCTTTAGTTTCTCAAGAAGTACCATAAATTCTTGTTAACTGTTCATTTTCTGATTTTCCTCTTCAATATGCACCAGCTATTGATAGTAATTTAAAATGTTTAATTTTTGATGTTGAATCTTCATGACCACCTGAACAAAGGTCTTCAAAAAGAATCTTGTTATTAGAAGGATTTATTAAAGAATAAAAGGTTGCTTCTTGATTTTTAGCAATTATTTCATCATATAATTCTTTTTTAAATGGTTTATCTGTAAAAGAATAATTTTCTCCACTTGTCTTTACCATTTTGTAACCACCAGAAGCTAAACTTTTCATTTTCTTTTCAATTTTATTTAAATCTTCATCACTTATTGGCTTTTCAAATTTAAAATCATAATAAAAACCTTCTTCAGTTGAAGGACCAAATCCTAATTGAACATTTGGATATAATTCAATAACTGCAGCAGCTAATAAGTGACTTGTTGTATGGTTTAATTCTTTATTAAATTTCATTTTATAATCCTATTCTTTCTTTAAATTTTTCAATTGTTTTTAAAGCTACTAAATTAGCTTTTTCTTTTCCTTTTAATGATAATTCTTTTATATCTTTTTTACAATCTCTGTATTTTTCCTGTAAATTAGTTAAAAATTCTTTAACTACAGTAGCAACTGATTCTTTAAATTCTTTATAATTTTTTTCTTTAAATAATGTTTCAGTTTCTTCTAAAGTGATATCTTTCAAAGAACTATAAATCGTTAATAAATTCAATATCCCAGGTTTGTCTTTTGAAATATAAACTTTGTTTTCAGAATCAGTAACAGCTTTCATTATTTTTTTATAAGCAATTTCTGGATCATCCAATAAAAAAATGGAGTCATTTTGATTAGTATTAGACTTGGACATTTTCTTAGTTGGATCTTGTAAACCCATAATTTTTGAACCCGTTTTTTGCACATAAGCTTCTGGTAATTTAAAATTCATTTTATAACTTTTATTTAATCTTTCGGCAATGTTTCTTGTTAATTCTAAATGCTGAATTTGATCAATTCCTACTGGCACAATATCAGCATTATAAAGAAGGATGTCTGAAGCCATTAAAGTAGGATAAATAAAGAGCCCTGTTGGAATTAAATATGTTCCATTTTGATTTTTTATTTTACTACTTTTATCTTTAAATTGTGTCATTCTTGATAGTTCACCCATAGTGGTGTTTACTAAAATAAATCAATTTAAAACCGAATGAGCATCAACATCAGATTGATAAAAAATTGTGCTTTTTTCTGGATCTAAACCACAAGCTAAATATAAAGCAAAAACATCTTCTCTAAATTGTTTTAAATCTTTTCTTTCTATTGGCAACGTTAAACTATGCAAATCAGCGATAAAAATAAAAGATTCATATTCTTCTTGAAGTTTTACTGTATTTTTAATTGCTCCAATATAATTACCCAGTGTTATTTTACCAGTTGCTTGAACGCCTGTTACTAATCTTTTTTTCATATATTAAATTATATAATAATCTATTTAAAATATTCTATTAAAATTTATAATTAAAGAATGATTATAAAAAAATAAAAAGGAGTAATAATATTTTATGGTTTTAAACCATTTTATATTAAAATAATAGTTATATGGAAAAACAAGATTATCAAGCACTTTATAGAACTTATAGACCAACTAAATTCAGTGATGTAAAAGGTCAAGATTTTATAATTAAAACATTAGAAAACATTATCATAAGTAATAAAATCTCTCATGCTTATCTTTTTTCAGGTCCAAGAGGAACTGGAAAAACCACAGTTGCAAAAATTTTTGCAACTGTGGTTAATTGTGCTCATAGAGAAAACATTGATGCTTGTGATTTTTGCATTAGCAACATAAACAAAAATTTTGATATTATCGAAATGGATGCAGCATCAAATAACGGAGTTGATGAAATTAGAGAGTTGAAAGAAAATATTCAAAATTTGCCAACTAATTCTAAATTTAAAATTTATATTATCGATGAAGTTCATATGCTTTCTAAATCAGCATTTAATGCTCTATTAAAAACTCTAGAAGAACCACCAAAGCATATAATTTTTATTCTAGCTACAACAGACCCACAAAAAATACCTTTAACTGTTTTGTCAAGATTACAAAAATTTAATTTTTCTAAAATTAATCAAAACATAATCACAAATCAGTTAGAAGAAATTTTAAATAAAGAAAAAATTTCTTTTGAAATAAAGGCTTTAGAAAAAATAGCAAAACTTTCTGATGGCGGTTTAAGAGATGCACTGTCATTGTTAGAACAAGCAATTTTGTTCTCTAATAATGATTTAACTTTAACAAAAGTGGAAGAAATTTTCTCTCTTATTTCTAATGGTGATTATGTTCAAATATTAAATTATTTAAATAGTAATTCTGTAGAAAAAATTATAGAAATTGCTGACTCGCTTTTTGAAAAGGGTATAGATTTTGCATCATTTATCAACAATTTTTTAATCGTATTGAGAGATTATATAATTTTTTCTAAAACAAAAAAAGTTAATATTTTAGAAACATTATCACAGCAAGAAGTTGAAAATATTAATATAAATATAAAATATGCTTTTAATATTATTACTGAATTAAATAATTCTTTAAAAAATTTATATGTAATTGAAAATAACAAAACTTTTATTGAAATTTTATTATTAAAACTCCTGTTTTTAAATAATAATTCTTCTGATGAAAATTTAAAAAACGAGCAAAAAGAAACAATAAAAGTTGAAAGTATTTCTGAAGTTGCAAAGGCAATAAAAAATTTAGAAATTGACAATTCTGTCAATATTATAAATAAAGAAAATACAACAAATAATTTACACAAAATAGATAATTTATTCTTAGAAGGAAAAGAAATAAAGGAAAATCCTATTAATAGAACTTCTTTAATAAAAGAAAAAACAGAAATAAAGAATGAAAATTTAAATTCAAATATTTTTAAAGAAAGTTTTTTACAAGATGAAATTTCAGAAGAACAAAATGAAGAAATAGAAAATAAAAATACTTCCATATTTCAAATAAATAACAATCCTTCTAAAGATAATAACAATAAAGCAACTCAAGAAATTACTTCAATTTTTTCTCAAGACTTAAATAAAGACTTAACCGATACAACTTTATTAAAAAAAAGTACAGAAGTTATTTTACTTGATAATGAAACTATTGATGAAAAATACCAAGAAACAGAAAATATCATAAATAGTCAAGATTATTTAACACAAACTAAAGAAAACATATATCAAACTAATCAAATTAATTTAGACAACAAAAAAGATGAAGAAAATATACAAACTGAAAAGCATGAAATTAAAGTTTATGATGATTTATCTTTAGAAAATACTGAAAATATAAAAATAGAAACAAAAGAAAAAAAATCTGCATTTTCCCTTTTAGACGATGAAGATGAACCAATACCAGGTCTCAAAACAGAAAGTATAGATATCGGAATTATCGAGGAAGATATTTTAACTGTAGATGAAGTAATTAATTTGTTTGGTTTATTTAAAACCAAAGCAAATTCAAAAGATTTTCTTCAAAAAAGAAAAGAGCAACTAAAGAATTTGGAACTAATTTCTCTTGGCAATAAACAATATGAAGAATACATTAATTACTTATTAGATGTTAAAATTATTACTGCAACTGATAAATTTATTTTAGTTTCTGCTAGTCCAGAAAATGAAAATTCAATTTGAGCTTTAAATAGTGTAAAGTCTCAAATTAATTTTAGAGAGTTAAATAAACTAATTTTTGAAGAAGAAATTCATTTCTTTGCAATATCTAAAGAATTATTTGACTTAGCGTCTCAAAAATGAAAAAGAATGCAAGAATTAAAAACTCTTCCTGATGTTTTTAATGAATTACCAGAAATAGTTTATAAAACTCAAAAAGAAATCGAAGAAGAAAAAATGATTTCCATATTCGGAGATAAATTTAAAAAATAAAAAAGAGGTAAAAATGAATATACAAGAAATGATAAAACAAGCAAAAAAAATGCAAGAAAGTTATACAAAAAAACTTAATGAAGTAAACTCTACAGTTTTTGAATTAGAAAAACAAGGAATAAAATTAGAAATGTATGGGGACAGAACATTAAAATCAATTAATGTGCATGAAGCATTAATTGATCCTGAAGATAAAGAAACACTTGAAGATGTTATTATTTTAGCAATAAATGAACTTGTTGAAAAAATAAATAAAAAACATGATGAAATTGCACCAGCAAACGGAATGATGTAATGATAGGAAGTGAATTTAATGAGTTAGTTGAGAATTTAAAAAAAATTCCTGGAATAACAAAAAAACAGGCTGAAAAAATAGCTTTCTATACTCTAAATCTTAATTATGAAGAGTTAGAAAAATTACTAAATTCTTTTAAGCAACTCAACCAAAATTTAAATAAATGCATTTCATGCAATTTTATTTCCAAAAACAAACAATGCGATATTTGTTTAGATGAAAAAAGGGAGAAAAAATTATTAATAATCGAAAGTGACAATGAATTATTAAAAATAGAACAAAGTGATTTTTATAAAGGAAAATACTTTATTTTCGATATTAAAAACAAAGAAAATTATCAACTTGAAATTGAAAAAATATTGAGTTTTTCTTCTCAATTTCAAGAAATAATAATTGCTCTTTCTCCAACAATTGATGGATTAAAATTAACAAATTTAATTCATAAAAACCTTAAAGAAAAAACTAAAAAAATTATTATTTCTCAAATAGCTTTTGGAATCCCAATGGGTGCTTCATTAGATTATATGGATATAATAACAATCAAAGAATCAATAAACAATAGAAAAGAGTAAAATTATGTTTATAACTTTTGAAGGATTAGATGGTAGTGGAAAATCTACAATTTTAGAAAAATTAAAAAAATATTTTAAAGAAAATTATTCTAATTTATCTTTTGTTTATACAAGAGAACCCGGTGGAAATAATTTAAAAGAAGCAGAAAAAATAAGAGAGATTATTCTTGATCCAACCAACTCCATCGATGCAATGTCTGAAGCAGTTTTATTTGCTGCTTCCAGAAGATTACATTTAGAAAAAATAATTTGACCAAGTTTAAAAGAAAATAAAATTGTTATTTGCGATCGGTATGTAGATTCTTCAATTGCATATCAAGGTGCTGGACAATTAATCGGAACAAACAAAATTAAAGAATTAAACGATATAGTTATTAATGGTACATATCCAAACTATACTTTTTTATTTGATTTATCACCTGAAGAATCAAGAAAAAGATTGATTTCACAAAATAATCATTGTGACGATAGAATAGAAAAAAATGCTCTTGAATTTTTTCAAAGAGTTTATGATTCATATCATCAAATGGCAAAAAGTGATTCAAAACGTTATATAATCATTGATGCTTCAAAATCCGTAGAAACAGTTTTTGAGCAAGTAAAAAATAAAATAGATAAAATTTTGGAGTTATCAAAAAATGGATAATATTGCAAAAACTATAATTGAAAATTCTTTTTCTACAGGTAAAACCTTTCATTCATGAATTATAAATTCTCAAAATAAACAATTAGCAGAAAATATTCTGTTATTTTTAATTTCTAAAATACAAAACACAACCATTGAAAAAATAAACAAAAACTTTTTTCATTTTACAAAGGAAAATCCTTTAGATAAAGATATTTTAAAAGAAGTAATTAAAAAAATGACTACTTCTGCAGAAAAAAACGAAAATAATATTTTAGTTATTGAAAATGTTGAAAATTTACATATTGCTACATTAAATTCATTACTTAAGTTTATTGAAGAACCTAATAAAAATACTTTTATTATTTTTACAACTAAAAACATTAAAGCTGTTTTAAAAACTATAGTATCTAGGTCTTTTGTTTTAAATTTAAAAAATCCAAAACATGAATTATTAACAAAAAACGATGTTATTAATGAATTATTAAGTTTAACAAATAATTCAAAAGATAAAATTGAAAAATTTATTAATTCTTTTGAATCAGAACTACATAAAATAAAAACTACAAAAGATTTTTTTAGTTTTTTAATTTTAAATTGGCAAGAAGAAAATCATTCCGTTTTTTGATTTCTTTTTTTTGCACTTATTAAAAATTTAATTTTAAATAAGCATTCTTTTATTCAAAAACAAACTATTATTAATTTACAAAAAATTTTAAATTTAAGTTACAAAGATTATGAATTCATAATGTTGTTAATTAATGATTTCAATGAAAAAAAACATTATTATATTAATTTTGAACTTCAAAAAATGAATTTTATAGTTCGTTTAAAAGAAAGGTTTTTAAAAAATGAATCAAAATAAACTTTTTATTGTAGGTACTCCTATTGGAAATTTAAAAGATATTACACTAAGGGCTTTAGAAACTTTAGAAATGGTTGATATTATTTTATGTGAAGATACAAGAGTGAGTTTAAAACTTTTAAATCATTACAATATAAAAAATAAAAAATTAATTTCTTATCATAAATTTAATGAAAAAGAAATTACTAATAAAATAATGGATTATTTTTTGGAAAACAAAAAAATAGCTTTAATTAGCGATGCTGGAATGCCTAAAATAAGTGATCCTGGTTATTTTTTAATAAAAAAATGCTATGAATTAAACATTTCTTTAGAAGTTATTCCTGGACCAACTTCTTTTGTTTCTTCTTTTGTTTTATCGCCTTTTGAAGGAAATTTTACTTTTCTTGGTTTTTTAGCTGATAAAAGCAATCAAAGACAAAAAGAGTTTAAATCCTTAACAGAAGGAAACTATATTGCTTATGTTTCACCTTATAAATTAGTTGCTACATTAAAAGATTTGCAAACAATTTTTAATCAAGAAATTGAAGTTTTTTTATCAAAAGAAATAACTAAAATGCATGAAAAACACTATTTTGGTACTGTAGAAAGTGTTTTAAATTCTTTACCTGAAGTTATTAAAGGTGAGTGAACCATTTGTTTTAAATATAAAAAACACACAGAAAAACGCCAAAAGATTAACAAATATCAACAATTTTCCAAAAATTAACTATTTTTTGAATCTTTTTTAATTTATTTTACAGAATATAACATATAATTTTATCACCTAACTATACTTTATTATAGTAGGTAATTTTAGAAAGGATAAAATGAAATTTTTCTTTAAAACAAAAAGCAAAGATAAAGTAGTAGTTAATGACAAAAACTTTAGTGCAAAAGCTAAGTTGATTTTATCAAAAATTTCAGGTGCTTTTTTACTACCTATTGCTGTTATGGCGATAGCTGGATTATTTCTTGGTATAGGTGCTACCATTGAAAATTTATCATCAGGTGGTGGAAAAGTATTTGGGATTTTTATTAAACAATTAGGTCAACCAATTTTTGACGCTTTACCTTTATTATTTGCTGCTGCATTTGTAGTTTCCTTTACAAATGATGCAGGAACAGCTGTCTTTTCAGCTATTGTAGGATACTTTGTATTTTTAGCTTTACAAGTTCCTTTTATATCACCAGTTTATGAAACATTATCTAATAGCAGTCAAGTAACTGCTGGAAATGTTAATAATATTGTAGTAGAAGTTAATAAACAAGGAGAAATTGTTTATAAAGAATTAAAAGGTTATGTAGTTCTTTTTGGTGGTGCTGGTAGAAGTTTAGAATCTTCATTACAAATTGTAAAAAGTAGTTTTGGAATTCTATCTTTACAAACTTCCATTTTCGGATCTATAATTGTAGGTATGTTAATTTCTTATTTATATAATAAATTCTACAAAATCCAATTACCACAAATGATTTCCTTCTTTGGAGGAAAACGTTTTGTACCAATTGTTTCAATCGTTGCTATGATTCCATTAACCTTTTTATTCTTGATCTTTTGACCATGAATAGGTGCTGGACTAACAGCATTTGGTAAACTTTTAAATAAAGCTCCAGTAGGTCTTGAATCACTTGTGTTTGGAATTATTGAAAGATCTTTAATTCCATTTGGATTGCATCATGCATTTTATGCTCCATTATGATACACAAATGTTGGTGGAGATGTGTACTCTTCTTTAGGAGATGCTCTTAAAGAAGGTGGTCCTTTATCTTCTACAAACTATGCATTACAAGAAAACTGAAAAAGTTACATTACAGCAACAGAACTTTATAAATTAATGGCTAAAAACCCAACTAAATGAGCTGGAGACTCTCTAATTTCAAATAGTGCTTTATCATTAGAATTTAACAATGTTGTTTATAATGTAAATGGAAAAACTGAAATTGCTCCTGTATTTACTTTCTTTGAAAAACAACTTGGAATTAAAGTAGGTAGATACTTACAAGGTAAATATCCATTTATGCAATTTGCTTTACCTGCTGCAGCTGCAGCAATGGTAATGGCAGCTCCAAAAGAAAACAGAAAAATAGCATTAAGTAGTGTTGTTCCTTCAGCACTTACTTCATTTGTAACAGGAGTTACAGAACCAATTGAATTTACATTCCTATTCTTAGCTCCTTATATGTTCTGAGGATTCCACGCAATAATGGCTGGATTTGCATTTATGTTTATGAACATTTTAGGTGCTCATATAGGTCAAACTTTCTCTGGTGGAATTCTTGACTTAATCATTTATGGTGCAATTCCTGTATTTAAAGGAACAAACTTCTGATGATGAGCAGTGATTGGTATTGCTTATGCTCCAATTTACTACTTTGTTTTCTACTTTGTAATCAAAAAAATGAATTTAGAAACTCCTGGTAGAGGAAGCAATACTAAATTATTTACAAAAGCAGATTTCAAAAATCAAAAAAGTTCAAAACAAACAACCAAATCTTCTTTAAATGCACAAGAAACTGAAATAGTTCTTGCTTTTGGTGGTTGAGAAAATATTGAAAGTTTTAATAACTGTGCTTCAAGATTAAGATATGATATTCTTGATAAAACAAAAGTAAATGAAGAAAGATTAAAAGCAGCAGGTGCAAAAGGTGTTAAATTTATCGGTGATAAACACGTTCAAGTTATTTTTGGACCAGTTGCTGAACAATTAAATTCAAAAATTAGTTCTCACAAAGGTGAAAAACTTGTTTTAGACAACGAAGAAAAACAAGAAAACGAAATTCAACAAGATACAAATAATAATATGAATTTAGATAACAAAGAAGTTGTTAAATTTAAAAATATTACTTCAGGTACTATTAAAGATATTTCTGAAATAAACGATGGTGTTTTTTCAGAAAAAATGCTTGGTGATGGTGTTATTGTTTCTCCAGATGCAACTAAAAAAATAGTTAAAATTTATTCACCATTTAATGGTGTAGCAACTACTGTATTCCCAACAAAACACGCTTATGGTTTAACCACAAAAGAAGGAATTAATATTTTAATTCATATAGGAATTGACACAGTTAATTTATCTGGAAAAGGTTTCACTTCATTTATTGAACAAGGAAGTGAAGTAAAAGAAGGACAATTAATTGCTGAAGTTGATATGGAATTCTTAAAAACAGCTGTTGAAAAAACTGATATTGTTTATATTGTTACTTCAGATTCAACAAAAACAGAAGTTATTAATAAACAATTGAAAAACTCTTCTAAAGATGAAATTGTCTTTGAAGTAAAATAAAAAACAAAAAAGAGATCATTTAAAATGATTTCTTTTTTTATGCTTTTAATGCTTTAAAAAAGAATTTTTTTTGGTATTATTTTATATTATTAAAATGAAAGATAACATATGAAAAAGAAAAAAATATTTAAAAACTTATATTCTATAGGTCTTATAGCAGTTCCTACTTTCTTAAGTGCTGTTTCTCTATCTTGTTCTGTTCAAAAGAACGAAAATAAAGAAAATCCAAGTGAAACAAACAATAAAGTAAATGTTATTAATTTTAACAATTTAGTTAAATTTAATAATTCTTCTGAGCAATGAGAATTAAATATTGAATTTGATAAAAATGTAAATTCACATTTAGAAATTGAACTACAACTAAAAAATGAAAATGAAGAAAAAGAGTTAAGTAGTGTTTCAATTATAAAAAACGAAAATTATGTAAATGGTAAAATTGCAACTTTTTCCTTTAAAAATAATATTATTCCAAATAAGCCATATTTATTAAAATCAATTAAACAAACCAATCAACAAAATGATAATTTGGAATTTTCCATAAAAGAAGAAATAAACAAAGAAATTGTATTTTCTAATTCAAACATTTCTTTTACAACGAATGAAAAAAATAAGGAAATTGAAACAAGTGATTTTGGTAATACTTTCAATTTAAATTATGACTTATCTTCTAATGATTTAAATAAATACATTTCATTAATTATTTATGAATTAAATAATGATAATATAATAAAAGAAGATTCTAAAATCACAACTGATAAAGAAATTATTAGCAAAAAATGAATAAGTATTCCAAAATTAAAGGAAAATACAAAATATTTAGTTAAATATGCATTAATTTACAATAATGAAAAAGATAGTGATTTTTTTGTCGCTAATCTAGAAAATAATTTTATTATATCAACTCCAAAAGAGATTTTAAATAAGCAAGATGTTGAAATAAAAGAAATTTATTCAAATTTACAAAATGATAAAAGAGTAATGGGTGAATTTTTAGAAAAACGTTCTATGAGAATTACTTACTTTGATGAATTATGAAATGTTTATAGCGATAAGGCTGGTAAAAGATCAGTATTATTTCCGTTTTCTTCAATAAATGGAACAGCTTGAGTTATTGATAAAGATCCTTCTGATTCAGAAAATTTAACTTATTATTTAGCAACAAATATTCATGTTACTAAAGTATTAAAATTTCCACAAGTTTATACAAATTCTTCGCAACTTATTAGTCAAAATAACAATTATAAACAAATAACTGAAGAAAAATTATCAATGCTTAATAATGTTTTTCAAGCTCAAGCTTCACTAAATTATGATGGTTCCATACCTGAAAAAACCTTTACAAATTTATTTCAAAATGAGTTATTTCTTTTAAAACCAAATGACAGTCAAGAATGAAATGATACTAATAAAAATCCAGTTAATACAAAATTAGTTTCTGACATTTTGAAAAAACATTTTTCTTATTACAATCCACAAAAAGACAATGGAGATAATTTTGGTTTCAATTATGACTCTCAAGTAATAAATACAAACTTCCAATCACCTTTCTCTTTTATAGAATCATATGAAATTATGGAACCATTACTTTATGATCATAACTTTAAAAACTATTGAAATCTAGATGCTCAGCATCAACCAACAATAACTAATTATCCAAATTCAGGAACTGATTTTTCAATAATTAAAATTAAACTGAAAAATAACATAGAAAAACCAGAAGCTTTTAAAGAATATGATTTAAATCCAACTTTAATTGGAAATATTCAAAGTGAAGATGGAAATAATTCCAAATTGAATCTAAATGTTTTTGGTTATTCTACAGTTGTAGATTCTCAACAAAATGCATTTGAAAAAAATTCTTTTATTGGAGAAACAACAGCTAAACGATATTTTAATGAATCTTTAATTTCTTTTAACAATTCAACAAATACATTTATTGTTGATCCAAAATATAATGAGTTTGTAACAAAAGAAACATCCATATTAAAAGAAAATATCAATTTTAAAAATTCACAATTAGAGAGCGAAGGAAAGTTTTACTATAATAATGCCAATTTTGAAAATATTTGATATTTAAACGGTGTTGGAATATTAAATTCGTTTTGAACTGGGAGTTCAGGTTCAGCAGTATTTGATAGTAATAAAATTCTTGTTGGATCCCTTTTTGCAACAAATGCTAAAAAACCAGGAACCATTGATAATGAAAATAGTAAAGAAAGAATATTATTTAGTGAAATAAACCCTGAAAATAAAGAAATTAACCCAATTTTATTTTATTTAAATACAAGAACTTCTGAAAATTCTTGACTAAAAAAATATTGAAATTCAATTCAAAAAATATTATCCAAAGAAGGTTATAGAAAAGATTAAAATTTAAGGAGAAAAAATGAAAAATTATAAAAATTATAATGAAATACCAGAAAAATATAAATTTGATTTAGAATTTATTTTAAAAAATAAATCAATTCAAGAATGATTAAATGATTTTGAAAAATATTCTATTCCAGTAATAAAAACAAGTAAAACTAAATTTGAAAATATAGATAAATTTATTGAATATAAAGAAAAACAAAAAGAATTTGATTTATATTTTTCACAAATTTATAACTATTTATCTAACAAAAAAAATACTAATTTAGTTGAACCAGTGGTTTCAACTCATTTTGGTTTGCTGTTAAATAAATACTCAGATTTTATTAAAGAACTTGGTTCTGAAGAAAATGAGTATTTTAAAAATTCACACAAAATAAATGAATGAAAATCAGATCCAAGATTTCAATTATATAATAAAGATGTTGAAGAGATTTTATCTAAAAAAGAACATAAGTATGTAGACGAAGTGGAAAATTATATAACACAAACATCAAAAGGAGAGGTTTCTTTATACCAAACTTTTGCAATTTTAAGAGATTCTGAAACTAAATTCGATGAAATTATAAGTAAAAATAAAAAGTTTACCTTAAATCAATCTACTTACTTTTCATATTTAAAAAGAAAAGATGAAAATATAAGAAAGCAAGCATATACTAACTATTTAAATGGTTTTTTAAATCATAAGCAAACTTTTAGTTCCTTACTTGAACAACATATAAGAAATAAATCTACAGATGCTCTAAATAGAAACTATAATTCTTTGGTTGAAAAAGAAATATCCAATGACAAAGTTCCTTTAGAACTTTTAAATAAACTATTTTCTATTGTTCAATCAAACTCAAATTTATATGATCTTTTTTACAAAACTAAAAAACAATTTTTTAAACAAAAATATAATAAAGATTATAAACCATGAGATTCAATGCTTCCACTTGTAAATATTAAAGAAAAATACTCAGTAGAAGATGCACAATCTTTACTTTTTGAAGCAGTTAAACCGTTGGGAGAAACTTATTTAAATAAAGTGAAAGAAGCAATAAATCAAAGATGAGTTGATTATTTAACAGTTCCTAACAAAAGAAGTGGAGCATATTCAATCGGAAGTCATTATTCACTTGAAAAAAAATATATCCTTATGAATTTTAATGGAACATTAAATTCAGTTGCTACTTTAGCACATGAAATGGGTCATTCAATGCACTCTTGATATTCAGATCAAAATCAGCCTTATGAACACGCAGACTATCCTATTTTTCTTGCTGAAATTGCATCAATTTTCAACGAACTAATGCTTTTTGATTATATGTTTACTAATGCAAAAAATGAAAAATTAAAATTTCATTTGCTTGAAAAATCTATTCAAGATTTTCTTTCAACAGTAGTAAGACAATGTCAATGAGCTAATTATGAATATGAACTTTATAAAAATATTGATAATTCTGTTCCTATGAAAACTTTTGAAAGTTTTGAAAAAATTTATGTTGATGTTTTAAACAAATATACAAATATCAAAAATAAAGAAAAAGTAGGAAATAAAAGCAATATTTATTCAGTAATTGTACCTCATTTTTATTATAATTTCTATGTTTATAAATATGCTATTGGTTATATAGTAGCAAATATTTTCTTCCAAAAATATAAAGAAAATGGTGTTCAAGAATTAGAAAATTACATTAATAAATTTTTAAGTTCTGGTTCCAAAGATTGACCTTTAAACATTTTAAAAGATTCTAATATTGATTTACTCGATAATAACACTTTACAAAAAGCTTTTGACTTACTAAATAATAAAATTAAATTATATAAAACATTAGGTAAGAAAATTTTTAAATAATTTATGAAAAAGAAAATCTGAATTTTAACAAGCACCCCTTTATTTTTAACAACTTTAATTTCTTGTCAAAATAAAGAAATAAATAAAAATGAAGACAAAAATTTTTATATTATAGATGATATAAAATATAAAAATTCAAAAAATTCTTCAGTAGAAATAGAATTAAAATTAAATTCCAATATTAGTACAACAAAAGAAAATATACAAATATATTATAAAAATTCTGATAATCAAGAAATATTAGTTAATAATTCTTTTATAAAGGAAATTCCTTTAGAAAAGAATTTATTAGTATTTGAAATAAATAACTTGACAGCCAATTATGAATACTTTATTTATAAAATAATAATAAATAATCAAGAAGTAAATTTTAATAATTTTAGTACTAAATTTCAACTAGAAATAGCAAATATTGAAATTAATAATTCTTCAGTTTTAAATCAAAGAGAAGAAGTTTCTAATATCAATTTTATTCTTAACAATACTGAATATCTAGAAGAATCTAACCCAATTACTATTGTTGAATTAATTGATGAAGAACAAAATACATATTTATTTGAAGATATTTTACAAAACAATATTTTAAATATAAATTTAAATAAAATCTTATCTTCAAGTTCAAAAACATTAAAAGTTTCAAAAATAAATTTTAAAGATTTAAAAAACAAAATAATAATATCAAATGAAATTTTAAATACTAAATTTACAACTAAAAAAATTAGCAATGAAATAGAAAATAAAGAAGATAATTTTGTTATAGATTTTATAAATTTTAAAAACATTACAGAAAACAGTTTTTTAGTAATATTCCATTTTTCAGAATTTAATTTATCTAATGAAAATCTAAAAACTTTTAAATTAGTATTAAAATCTAAAAATTCTGATGAAGAAGAAAAAGAGATAATAGTAAGTAATTACGAAGTTAATTCTCCTTTTATTGAAATAAATGTAAATGAATTAAAAAGCAATACTCAATACTATATTGATTCTTTTTCTTTAAATAATAAAAATTTAACTATAGAAAAACTTGTAAAAGAAGTAACTACTGCAAAAACTACAATAAAAAACTTTTCAAGTTCAGAATTAATATTTGATGAATCAAAAAATCTTTATTCAATAAAACTTAGTTATGATAAAAACCAATTTTATATTCCTAATAATGCTGTATTTTCCGTGTTTTTATCACCAACAAGTGAAGAAAATAATCTTATAGAATTAACTAATGAAGAAATTTCAAGTGACAACTCTTTTGTATTTTTTAATATAAAAAATCAAATAAAAAAAGGTGTTGAATACAACTTAATAAAAATTCTTTATGAATCAAAAGAAATTTCATTCCCACCTTTATCAATTTTAATTAAAGATAAATTATTTTCCTTCCCAAAACCTGATATTTTAGAAAATAAAACTTTAACTCAAAGTGGTAATATCAATAACCCTAAAATTATTTTTGATAAAAATATTTTCCCAAATAGTGTCCTTCTAGAAAAAACTGATAATAATTTAAATCTAGTAAAAAATTATTTTAATATTGAAATGACAAAAATATTAAAATATATTCAAGGGACTTTTAAATTTAGTGATGAGTTTCCAAAATGAACAAACTTTAGTGATTTTAATAATCCTATTCCTGCTGAAAAACTTTTATCTAAAATACCAGATTTACAAGCAAGATTCAAAGAAGAAAATAATATTTATAAATACGTTAATAAACTTATGCCTATTTTTATTCAATATCAAGAAATTAAATTATCAGGAAACAAAAAAGAAGCAACATTAAAACTTAATTTAAAAAACTTTTTAAATAAACCATTTACTGATAAAAAAATAGGAATTACCTTTGATTTTAGAAAAAAAGATGATTCTTTTGAAACAAAAATTTCTCAAAGAATACTAATAAATTTAGAAGAATTATTAAATAATAAAAATGTTTTAAATAACGAATGAGTAACTGAGTTTTTTGAAGAACCTTTTGTAAAATTTAATTATAATATCGATAATGATTCTAATTTAATTATAAAAATTAAACCAAACGATGAATATAGTGATTATATTCCTGATTTTAGTTTCACTCAAGATGAAACTAAAATTGAAAACAATATTTTTATTTCTAAATATAATACTTTAGTTGATGTTTCATATTTAACAAAAGATGAAGAAGATGAAAATTTCTCACTTGTTCCTGAAACTTATCAATCAGATTTACATGCTAAATTAAGTTCTAATGGACAATATTATTCAAACAAAATTAATAATCCACTTAAATTTAGTAATGGTAAAAGAATTTTAGAACAAGAAACCGACACAAATTTTCAAGAAATTAGAAAAAGAGTTTTTGTTGTTGGTGGTGGAACTTCAACTATGCTTGCAAAAGTTAAACCCAACGATCCAAATGATTATAGATATTTTTTCATAACAAATAGACACGTTAGTGACATTTTAGAAACAAGATGATATGATTCTAGAGTTTTAAAAAAATTTTTAATTCCAGATTTCAACGATTCCAAGGTAAATAGTGCTAATAGTGAAATTTCAATAAATGTAGAAAAAAAATGATTCAATTTTAATTTTTGACAAGCAATAAATCAAACCAAAAGAGATGAAACAAAAGAACAAAATTCAAATAGAAATAATGCTGATATATCAATATCTATAATTGATATTGAACCAATTTTAAAACAAGCAAAATTAGAAAAAAATACCAAAATTATCAATTACTTAAATGAATGACAAAAATTAAAACCACTTAAATTAAGCAAAAAAACTAATTATATTTCCCAAAATAATTATGTAAAATTCTTTGTTAGCAGTTTCCCACAAGATCCTCATCTAAACTTTTCTGGTAGAAGATATAGAGAACATATTATTAATAGAATAGAAAAAGTAACTATAAATGATCAAGCACAAGAATTTGCAAAATATGGTTATTTTAAAACTTTTATTCAATATGATAACAACAATAATAACGATAAATATGATTTAATTTCTGGAGCATCAGGAAGTATAGTTTATGATGAAAGTGGAGAAATGGTTGCTATCTTTATGCAAAATACAGGAGATGATGGTTATGGTTTCGGTTTTCTTTCTTCCTTGGAATTTGACTATTTCGGTTTTGAAACTTCTAGCAACCCTAATTCCTTTAAAAATAAATTATTAAAATCAATAGAATTAGAACCATCAAAATTTGAAATGATTGAAATATAAAAATGCGGATTTCCGCATTTTTTCTTTATATTCGTTTTAATAAGATTATTTTCCAATACCATTTATTTCATTTTTTCTAGATAAAGTTATTGATCCTTCTTTTGTAACAAGTAAATCATCTTCAATTCTTGCTCCACCAAAACCTTCTATATAAATACCAGGTTCAACTGTAATAACCATTCCTTCTTCTAATACAAAATCACTTAATGATGAAACATTTGGTAATTCATGAACATCAATTCCAAGACCATGCCCTGTAGAGTGAACAAAATATTCACCATATCCTTTGGATTCAATATAATCTCTACATACTTTATCAACTTCAGAAGCTTTTATACCTGGTTTTACAAATTGTCTTCCAAGTTGTGCAGCTTCTTTAACAATTTGTAAAATTTCTTCTTTTTTAGGATCTACTTTTGAGTTATTAGGATTAAAAATAAATGTTCTTGTTATATCTGCTCCATAACCTTTATAAATAGCACCAAAATCAATTTTTAATAAGTCTCCTGACTTAACTACTGCAGAAGTTGGGTGGTGATGTGGAACTGCAGAATTAGCTCCCGCAGCAATGATAGAATCAAAACATTCTTTTTGTGCACCTTTTTCTTTCATTAAAAAGTTTAATTTTCTATCAAGTTCTTGTTCGCTTTGTCCTTCTTTAATTTCTTTTAGTAATTCATCATAAGCCTCTAGTGAAATATCAATAGCTTTTTTAATTAATTTTACTTCTTCTTCATCTTTTAGTATTCTAAGTTTTTGACCTGAAATTTCAACTATTTCACTGTTTGGAAATGATTTTTTTATTCTATTTAACTCAACAAGAGTTATATAATCAGCTTCAACTCCAATTCTTTTGTATTCTTTGCTTTTAGAAAAATTATCTCAATTTTCTTTGTTAAATAAAACTAATTCAGCATTTTTTACTTGTTTTTTTGCATATTCATAGTAACGTCCATCAACAAAAACATATGATTTATTTTTTTCCATCACAGTAATTCCATCTGTTGATTGAATTGTTGATAATCAAAGTCTTGTTTGTGGAGCAAATGAAATTATTGCATCTAATTTTTTCTCTGTTAATGTTATATCTAAATATTTTCTATTCATTTTTAACTTATCTCTTTTCTTATTTTTTTTCTTTATGTGATGTATGTTTGTTGCATTTATGACAGTGCTTAGACATTTCTAATTTTTCTGTCTGTGTTTTTTTGTTTTTTGTTGTTATGTAATTTTCCATTTTACATTCATTGCATCTTAAAGTAACACCTTCTCTTGGCATTTTTCCTCCTGATATAAAATAATAATTTAATTAATTTAATTTTAACAAAAAGAAGAAAATATTTTTAAAATTAGATTTTAATAAAAAACTCTGCATTTATAATAAAGCAGAGTAGAAACTAAAATTTAAATATAGTATTTATTCTTTCATAAAGGAAACACAAGGAAATTATTTTTTTTCTTTATGTGATGTATGTTTGTTGCATTTATGACAGTGTTTAGACATTTCTAATTTTTCTGTCTGTGTTTTTTTGTTTTTTGTTGTTATGTAATTTTCCATTTTACATTCATTGCATCTTAAAGTAACACCTTCTCTTGGCATTTTTCCTCCTTATTGTATTTTTATAAATAAAAGATAAAAAAATTTTATCAAAAAATTCACATTTTTTTATTTTTTAATCTTTTTATTTTTGTAAATTTATATTTAAAATCATTTTTAATCTATAATAATATTATATAAGAAAGGAAAAGTTATGAAAATAATTCAAAAAAATAAAATAGCAAATTTCAACTATGAAATTTATGAAAAATATGAATGTGGAATTTCTTTGCTTGGTTGAGAAATTAAATCCATAAGAGCTAACAATTTTAACTTAAAAAATTGTTATGCTACTTTTAAAAAAGGTGAATTATATTTAACTAACTTACATATTTCCTTATATATGACCGTAAAAGGAGATGAAGAGAGAGAAAGAAAATTGCTTTTACATAAAAATCAATTAAAGAGAATTGAACTAAAACAAAAACAACAAGGATTTACTCTTGTTCCTTTAATGTTTTATTGAAATGATAAAAATAAAGTTAAAGTTGAATTAGCTTTAGTTAAAGGTAAAAATAAAATAGATAAAAGGATTTCTGAAAAAGAAAAAGAATTAGAAAGAACAATTAAAAAAATTATTTATTAAAAAATGCATAAATTTCAAAATTATGATAAAATAAAATTGCTTTTTTAATAAGAAGAAAAAAAATAAAAAATTATTTTGTTTTTTTGAAAAAAGTAGTATAATAATAAAGCATTATTATTTGCAATGCTAAATGCCGATTTAGCTCAGCGGTAGAGCAGCTGGCTGTTAACCAGTTGGTCGCAGGTTCGATCCCCGCAATCGGCGCCATGGCCCATTGGTGAAGCGGTCAACACACATGGTTTTCATCCATGCATTCACGGGTTCGAGTCCCGTATGGGTCACCATTTTTAGGAAGATTAGCTCAGTTGGGAGAGCATCGCCCTTACAAGGCGGAGGTCGTGGGTTCGAGCCCCTCATCTTCCACCATGCCGTCTTAGCTCAGCAGGCAGAGCAACTGACTTGTAATCAGTAGGTCGTAGGTTCGATTCCTATAGACGGCACCATCATGTTATTGGTTTAAAAAAGGTTCGATTCCTTTTAACATGACCTTAAAATGCGCGAGTGGTGAAATTGGCAGACACGCTAGATTTAGGCTCTAGTGCTTTACGGCGTAAGGGTTCAAGTCCCTTCTTGCGCACCATATAATTTTTAATTATCATTAAAGCAAAATTATTAAATTTTGCTTTTTATTTTGTTTTTTTAAAGTAATATTTATTATATGATTAAACTTTTATACAAAGAAAAAAATATAAGTTCATTTCAAAAAATAAAAAAATTTGCAAAAGAAAATAATATTAAAAAAATCGGTCATACAGGTACTTTAGATCCAATGGCTACTGGTTTGTTGTTAGTTGCAACAGATGAAGATACAAAATTAATTAATTATTTAGACAAAAGCACAAAAACTTATATAACCACAATGAAATTTCACTTAGATTCAAATACCTTAGATATAGAAGGAAAAATTACTGAAATCAGTTATACAAAAAAAATAGAATTAGCAGAAATTAAAGAAAAAATAAATTCTTTTATTGGTTGCTATATGCAAACTCCACCTATTTTTTCTGCTAAAAAAATCAATGGAAAAAGAGCTTATGATTTAGCAAGAGAAAATAAAAATGTAGTTTTATCCAAATCAAAAGTTTGCATTGAAAAAATTAAAATCATAGAGTTCAATTATGAAAAACAAGAATTAACTTTTGAAACAACAGTTTCTAGAGGAACTTATATAAGAAGTTTAATAAGAGATATAGCTAATAAATTAAATACTTCTGCCATTATGACCTCTTTAGAAAGAACAAAGTTAAGTAATTTAACTTTAGATGATCTTCATTTGGAACAAATAGATCCTTTGAGTATAATCGATAATAATTTGCCTAAATTTGTTTTAAATGATATGCAACTTAAAACTTTAGTAAAAGGACTTAATTTTGAAATAGAAGAAGATGATAAACAAGAAATTGTATTAATTTTTAATAATAAAATTGTTGGATTTGGTAGAATTTATAAACAAAAAATGTTTTCTAATAAACTTTTTGGAAATATAATAAATAAAGTTTTAAAAATGGAGTAAAAATGAAAAAATATAAATTAATTTCTTTTGATATAGATGGAACACTTTTACCATACACACAAAAAGATTTTTTTCCAGAAATCAAAAAAATGTTTGTTGATTTAAAAAAACAAGGAATAGTGGTTATTTTTTGTACAGGTAGAGAAATGATTACAATCGGTAATCTTCTTGATGAAGTAGAAGTAGATTACTTTTTAGGAGCTAATGGAGCATTTATTTTTGATTGCAAAAAGAAAAAAATTATTTATGAAGATAAAATAAATTACAATGATTTTATTACATTAAGTAATTTTTTAGATAAGGAAAATTGTGATTATAGTGTAATGACAGATAAATACGGTTATTTTTCAGAAGGTCATGATTTTAATAATTGATTTTTAAAAGATCACACCGCAAAATTTAAAAAATTAACTGATTTAGAGTTTGATCAAAATAACTTGCATATCATAACTGTAAAAAGTTCTGATCCTAATTTAATTTCTAAAACAGCCGATTTTTTAAAGAAAAATGATTTAAATCTTGAAATAAATTCCACATGATCAAAAGGTTTTTTTATTAGTACATTAAACAGTAATAAAGCTAAAGGACTAAAAGAATTAGGAAAAATTATAAACATTTCACTTCAAGAAATGATTGCTTTTGGTGATGGTTCAAATGACTATGAAATGATAAAAGAAGTTGGTTATGGAATTGCTATGGATGGTGCTCCGGATTTTGTTATAAAAGTTGCTAAAGATACAGCACTTTCTTCTGAAGAAAAAGGAACATATTTAAAACTAAAAGAATTAGGAATTATTTATTAATGACAAAAGTTATACTTTTCAATGATGACAATAACCAAGAATTGCAAGATTCTTGCTTTATTTTAGGATCTTTTGAATCTTTTCATAAAGGGCATTTAAAACTATTAGAAAAAGCAAAAGAATTTAATAAAAAAATAACAATTTTACTTTTTGAAAATCCTGAAATTTTACCTAAAAATAATCAAAAGTTTTTTTCAGATTTATTTTCCAGAATTCAAGTTATTGCCAATTTAAAAATTAACTACATTTTACTTTTAAAATTTGATGAAAACATCAAAAATACTGACGGTTATGATTTTATTAATCTTTTAATTAAAAAAGGAGCAACTAAATTTATAATAGGTTCAGACTTTAAATTAGGAAAAAATGGTTTATTAAATGCACAAAAAATAAAAGATTATTTTGCAGATACTGAAATAGTAGAACTTTATAAAGAAAATGAAAGAAAAATATCTACTTCTTTTTTAAAAGAATTGCTAGTTAGTGGAAATTTTGAAGCAATTAATAAAAATTTAGTAGAAAATTTTTTCATAAAAGCTAAAATAAATTTTAAAAATGAAGTTTTCTTCCTTAAAAATCAAACTATTTTTCCAGCTGGAATTTACCTTTGTTATTTAATATGAAATGAAAAAAAATATCCAGTTATTCTTTGAAGGGATTTTGTTTTAAAAAAAGATAAAATCTTTTTCTTTGAGGGTTTAAAAGTAGAAATTGAATCAATAGAAATTGTTTTTATTGAATTTGTAAAACAAAAAAGAATAATCACAACAGAAATAGAAAATCAATTAACAACTAAAGAAAAAGAAGAAATTAAAAAGCTTTTTAGTTATTAAAAATTAGTTTTTTTATTAAAATAAAAGCATTTTTTTATTTCTCTTAATAAAATAAAAAATATGTAATATAATTTTAAAGTTATGGATTTAATTAAATATATAAGAGATGTTCAAGATTTTCCAAAAAAAGGAATCTTATTTAAAGACATTTCTCCATTACTTGCTAATGGGGAAGTTTTAAGATATGTGATAGATAAAATGAGTGAATTAAGCAAAGATGCAGATATAATAATTGGACCTGATGCTAGAGGTTTTCTTTTTGGAACTCCAGTTGCTGCTATGCTAAAAAAACCTTTTATTATGGTTAGAAAACCAAATAAATTACCAGGTGAAGTAGTATCTATGAATTATGATTTAGAATATGGTTCAAATGCTTTAGAAGTGCAAAAAGGAATGATTAAACCAGGGCAAAAAGCTATAATTATAGATGATGTTCTTGCAACCGGTGGAACAACAAGAGCTATTATTAATTTAGTTGAATCACAAGGAGCTACTGTTGAAAAAATTGTTCTTCTTATGGAATTAGAAGAACTAAAAGGTCGTGATATGCTAAAACCTTATGAAGTAGAATCATTAATAAAAATTTAAGATACTTTAACCAGCAAATTCTGGTTTTTTTATAATAAAATGTCTTAATTATTAATTTGAAATATTAAAAAAAATGATACAATTTTATATTATTTTAATTGGAAAGGATAAAAATGAAGATTGCTGGATATTGAAGAAGATTTTTTGCTAGTTGAATTGATACTTTTTTAGCAGTTATTACAGTTGGAGTAATGTTTGTAATACAAATTATTCAATTCTGTTCTGGAAAACCTACTTTCGGTATGAAAGTAACAGGGATAACTTATAGTTATGGTTCTGGAAGAATGTTAAGATTATTCTTATTTAAATTATTGTGAACATGTCTTTTACTTAGTTTTATTATAGATTTTTTCACAATTATTATGAAAAAAGGAACATTCCCTGAAATCTGAGCAGATAATTATATAGTTGTTGGCTTAAATTAATTATCAATTTATATAATTTTCAAAGCAAAATATTTTAAATAAACAAAAAACAATAATAATTTCTTCCTATTTTGTAAAAATAGTGTATAATAATATTGTTTTATGGGGGGGTAGCGAAGCGGCCAAACGCGGGTGGCTGTAACCCACTTTCTAACGATTCGGGGGTTCGAATCCCTCCCCCCCCACCATAATGCCCCATGGCCAAGCGGTAAGGCAGCGGTTTTTGGTGCCGCGATGCGTTAGTTCGAATCTAACTGGGGCAGCCAATCAAAAATGACCTAAGAAGCAAAATACTTTGCTTCTTTTTTTAATCAAATTTAAAAATATGCTACAATTAAACTAATAAAATAAAAGAAAGAGATAAAAATAATGAATAACAATTTTAAATACATTATTAAAAATAAAAAAATTATTGTTAAAATTTTTAACACTATTTTTGTCTATAAATCAAGATTTTTTTAAACCTTATAATAATATTTATAAATAGAAAAAGGTCTTGAAAAAAGATCTTTTATTTTATTATTTTTATTAGGAGGAGAAAATGATTAAAATTTCAAATTTAAAAAAGTCTTTTAAAAACAAAAGAGTTTTAGATATAAAGGAACTAAATATAGAAAATAAACAAATTTTCTGTATTTTAGGTAAATCAGGAAGTGGTAAAAGTACTTTTTTAAACATAATTAGTAACTTAATCAATCCTGATTTTGGAACTATTACCTTTGAGAAAGAAAACCCAAAAATTGAATTTGTTTTTCAAGATTTTAACTTAATTGAAGATTTAAACGCTTTTCAAAATATAAAAATTTCTTTAAATGTTAATTCTGAAACTATTGATGAAAAAGAAATTATTGAGCTAGCAAAAGATTTAGAGTTAGATGAAACACTTTTAAAGAAAAAGGTTAAACTATTATCTGAAGGAGAAAGACAAAGAGTAACTATTCTTCGGTCTCTAGTAAGAGATTTTGATATTTTGCTTGCAGATGAACCAACAAGCAACTTAGATGAAGAAAATTCCCATAAAATTTTTGATATATTTAATAAAATATCACAAAATAAACTTGTTATTGTTGTTTCTCACGATATTGATCTAGTTAAAAAATATGCTGATAGCTATTATGACTTAAATGCAAAGGAATTTAAAAAGAATGAAGAGAAAACACCTACTCCAAAAGAAGAAATTTTTAATCACAAAATAAGTAAAAAAAGAAATAAATTCTATAAATTATTACCTGCTCCTTATTTAAGTTTAATTGACATAACTAAAAAGAAATACTCTTTCTTTATTTCTTTTATTATTATGTTAATAGCGATTTTAATAGTCCCTATTTTTATGCTATTTTCAAGCAATAATTTAGCTCTTAAAAATGAAAATACAAGATTTTCAGATTTTGATAAAGCGTTTATAACAAAACAAATTAATCAATCTTATGAACTTAATCCTGGAGAAAAAGAAAAAATAAAGCAACTAGAATCAATTAATTATAGTTTAGATACATATGATAATTATGTAGTAAAACTTGTAATTAACAACGAAAAAGAAATATTAAAATTTCAAACTATTGAAAATGACAACTTTTTTAAAGATAGGTTGAAGTATTTAAATATAGAAGGAAATTTTCCAGAAAATGAAAATGAATTTATAATTTCAGAAGAAATTGCAAAAAAATATAATTTAAAAATCAATGATAAGGTTAACGTAAATTTTGGCAATTTACAAAAGGAATTAACTATTAGTGCAATTAATAATTCTTTAAATTTTGAAAACAAAAACTTAAATTTCTTTTCTTCAAAAACCCTTTCTTCCTTTATTAAAACAAATGAAAATTATTTTTTTAAAGGTTTTTCACTAAGAAAAACTAATCAAATAACTAAATATAATGTTGCTAATGAAAATGAAATAAATATCAAGTCCTATTCTGTTATAAATGATACTGACCAAATAATTGAAGGTCAAAAAGCTAAATCATATGAAGAAATTAATTTAAGTAAAGAAATTAAAGAAAAATATGACGTGCAACTTAATTCGTTTTTAGAATTAAATACAGGATATAATGATTTTTTAGTTAAAGTTGTTGGTTTTTTTGAAAGCACTAATCCTGAACTCAAAACAACAGATAGTAACTTTAAATATTTTGCATCAGAATATCAACCAACTTTTACAATTTTTACAAAACCCAACTACGATACTAATCTTTTAAAAGAAGAATTAAAAGAAATTAATCCTTATTTAAAATTAACAACAAATAATTCCCAAGTTTATAAACAATTAGCAGTTGGTAATAATTTCATTGCCTACTTATTATTACTTTTAGTTATTGTTGTTTCTGCAATTAGTTTTATTACAATTATTCTTTTTTCTAAATTTTTAACAGATTCTAAAAATAGAGTAATTGGAATTCTAAAACTTTTAAAAACAAAAGTTTTAAATATATTTTTATACCATTCCTTTTCTTATCTTATTTTAAGTTTATCGGTTTTAATATTTTTAATTCCTTCATTTTTTGCTTCATTTTATCTTGTTATAAATATAAGTCCTGGATTTAAACTTTTAGAGATAAACTATTCATATTTTTTAAGTATTAGTTTACTTGTTTGATTAATAATAAGTGTTGGTTATTATTTATTTTATTTATTAATCTCATTTTTAACATACAAAAAAAGGGCAATTAATCTTTTAAGATAAAATATTTTCTAAAAAGAAACTATTTTGATAATAAAAACAAAATACAAATGCATAATTTAGAAATTCACCTAAAAGAAAATCAATATTTTGTTTTAGGTAAAAATGTTCTTTCATCCATAGATAGCAAAAATTTTGGTTATGTTTTGTATTCTCAAATTATTGCTAAAGTTATTTCATAAAATTAAAAGTTTAAGAAAGCAGGATAAAAATGCCTGTTTTCTTATTTTTTTATCAAAAACTTGCTTTTTTTTTTTTTTTGTAAAATGAAACTAATAAAAATAAAAAGAAAAGGAAAATATGAAAAAAATTAAATTTTTATCTTTAAGTACACTAACTGTTTTACCAGTTTCTGCTCTATTTATTGTTTCTTGCCAACAAACTAAAACTGAATCAGGAAATCAAACTAACCAACCAACTAATCCTGCTCCTGCTTCACCAGCACCTGTAAATACTGATCCAAATCCTGTAACACCAAAATCAACTACTCCTTCTGATTCTAATCCTAAAGATGATGAAGATGACAAAGATTATGAAAATCAAATTAGTGATGAACATTTTGACAATAATGAAAATGATTCTGATTACTCTAAAGTAAAAGCATACAAAGAAAACGAAGTATCTAAAAAGAAAGCAATTTTTAAAAAAATTCTCGTTCCTTTTTATAAATGACAAGGAAATTCAGAAGAAGAAGCAAATAAAAAGGCAACTGAATTTATAAATAAAAGTACAAATCCAAAAGAATTAAAAGTTTTATGATACAAATTCATTCGTTCTCAACAAGTTAGAAATTTTGTTAAAACAGCAATTAAACAACGTTCCATTAGACAAATTGGAAAACTTTTAGCAAAAGAGATTTTCTATTCACTTAAAGAAGTTATAAAAAGAAAGAAACACTAAAAATATTAAAAATAAGGAAAATTCTAAAGGGATTTTTCTTTTTTTGCCAAAAACTTGCTTTTTTTTTTTTTTTTTGTAAAATGGTATTATCATAAACTTAAAAAAGGAAAATATATGAAAAAAGCAAAAATTTTAACATTAAGTACACTAACTGTTTTACCAGTTTCTGCTTTATTTATTGTTTCTTGCCAACAAGCTAAAAGTGATAATAATTCAGAAACCAAACAACCTGCAACCCCAGAACAACCTGTTCCTACAACCCCTACAACTCCTACAACCCCTTCAAATGAAAATCCAAGTGAACCAGGTTCAAACATTCAAACAACCCCTGTAAATAACAATCCAGAAAACCCTGCTCCTGCAAATCCTTCAAAAACAACAAGTTCAAACGAAGAAACAGAAGAACAACCTTCTGATAGCGAATTTGAAGGAAATGAAAATGATTTTGATTATTCTAAAGTAAAAGATATAAAAGCTAATGAACTTTCAAAACAAAAAGAAATTTATAAAAAAGTTCTTGTCTTTTTCTATAAATCACAAGGGGATAATGAAGCAGAAGCACAAAGAAAAGCAAATGAATTTGTTAATGTAACTTCAGATAAAACTAAAGAATTAAAATTAAAATGATATAAATTCATTCGTTCCAAAGAAGTTAGATCTTTTGCTAAAACACTAGCAAAAACTGCTGCTAAGTCCGCAGGAAAAGAAATTGGTAAAATTATTGCAAAAGAACTTATAAAATCAATTAAAGAAATTTCTAGAAAGAAAAGACATTAATTTGAAGTTATTAATAACTTCATTTTTTTATTTCAAAAAATTTGGCACTCTTTTTATTAGACTGCCAAAAAATGTGCTATAATTTGTTTAGAAAAAAATAAAAAGGAGTGATAATATGAATTTTGAATATAAAGAAAACAAAAGCCCTTTAAAAGAATTTGGGAAAAACTTAACTGATTTGGCACTAAAAAATAAATTAGATCCAGTAATTGGAAGAGATGAAGAAATCAGAAGAATAATAACAATTCTTTCAAGAAAAACAAAAAATAATCCCGTTCTTGTTGGAGAACCAGGAGTAGGGAAAACAGCTATTGTTGAAGGTTTGGCAAGACAAATTGTTGAAGGTAATGTACCTGAAAGTTTAAAAAATAAGGAAGTATGAGAAATAGATTTAGCTTCTATAATTGCTGGTGCTTCTTACCAAGGTCAATTTGAAGATAGATTAAAAAAACTAATTAAAGAAATTGAAGATTCTAACGGTGAAATTATTGTTTTTATAGATGAAATTCATCTTTTAATTGGAACAGGAAGAAATGGTAATAACGCTATGGATGCTGCTAACATTATTAAACCAATTATGGCAAGAGGTGGAATAAAATTAATTGGTGCAACCACTCTTGAAGAATATAAAATTTATATCGAAAAGGATGCAGCACTTGAAAGAAGAATGCAAAAAATAGATGTAAGTGAACCTTCAATTGAAAGCACTATAACAATTTTAAGAGGAATTAAAAATAGAATGGAAAATTTCCATCAAATTAAAATTTCCGATGAGTCATTAGTAGCTGCTGCAAATCTTTCTTCAAGATATATTAGTGATAGATTTCTACCAGATAAAGCAATTGACTTAGTAGATGAAGCTAGTGCTACTTTAAAAGTAGAAACTAATTATCAACCTGAAATAATTGAAAAATTAAAACAAGAATTTGCAAAATTGAATATGGAAAAAATTTCTTTAAAAGGTTCAAAAAATGACGAAAACAAAGAAAAAATACAGGAATTAGACGAAAAAATAAAAGATTTAGAATTAGAAATAAAATCAAAAGAAAAAATCTTTAATGAAGAAAAAAACCAAACTTCTAAAATTGCTGAATTAAAAAATTATCTTGATGATTTAAAAAATAATTTTAAAATTTTTCAAAATGAAGGGAAATTTAAAGAAGCATCTGAAATTATCTATAATAAAATTCCAGCAGTGGAAAATCAAATTAAAGAAATAGAAACAAAAATAGAAAATAGCACTAATTCCTTTATAAAAGACGAAGTAACAGCTGAAGATGTTGCAAAAATTGTTTCAAAATGAACTAAAATTCCTGTTGCTAAATTAATTGAAGAAGATAAAGTTAAAGTATTAAATTTAAAAACTGATTTAAAAAATATAATCAAAGGACAAGACGAAGCAATTGAATTAGTTAATGCAGCTATTTTAAGATCAAAAGCAAATATAAATGATCCAGATAAACCAATAGGTTCCTTTATTTTCGTAGGTTCAACTGGAGTTGGAAAAACAGAACTTGCAAGAGCTTTAGCCCTTCTTTTATTTAACTCAGAAAAACAAATGATTAGATTAGATATGTCTGAATATATGGAAAAACACTCTGTATCTAAATTAATTGGTTCTCCTCCAGGTTATATTGGTTATGAAACAGGAGGACAACTAACTGAAAAAATTAGACAAAATCCTTATTCTATAATTTTATTTGATGAAATAGAAAAAGCACATCCTGATGTTATTAATATATTATTACAAATTTTGGACCATGGAACTTTAACAGACTCTAAAGGAAGAAAGGTTAATTTTAAAAATACTATCATTATTATGACAAGCAATATTGCAGCTCTTGAAATTCTAGATAATCCTAAAATTTCAATGGAAACAATTAAAGAAAAATTACTTGAGCATTTTAAGCCAGAATTCTTAAATAGAATTGATGAAATTATTAAATTTAATCCTTTATCAAAAGATGTTCTTAAAAATATTGCTAAACTTGAATTAGATAAATTATTAACTAGAATTAGAGAAAATACAGGATTTTCTATTGTTTATGAAAATGAATTATTAAATTACATTGTTAATAATACAGATGTGTTAAACTTTGGTGCTCGCCCTATTAAATTATTTATTAAAAGAAATATAGAAACATTAATTGCAAATAGTATTATTAATAAAGATATTTCAAAAGAAAATATAAATATTTTAAGTGTTACTAAAAACTCTATTACTTGAAAAAAGGAATAAAAAAATGGCAGAGGTGACAGGACTCGAACCCATAACACACGGGGTTGAAGCCCGTTGTTCTACCATTGAACTACACCTCTACTAACAAAATATATTGTAGCATATTTTCCTTTTTTTGAAAATAAAAAATAAAATAACTTAGTTTTTAAACTAAGTTTTTTAAATTTAAATAATTTGTTTTAGTGCTTCTGAAAATTGTTCATATGCACCATAACCAACAATGTGAGAAACTAATTTTCCATCTTTATAAATAAAAGTTGTTGGAGTTCCTGAAACTCCCATTTCTCTTGCGAAGTTTCTATCTTGATCTACATCTACTTTATAAACTTCAATGTTCATTTTTTCTGCAACTTCTTTTAAAACAGGTGCCAACATTTTACATGGACCACATCAAGTAGCATGGAAATTTAATAGTTGCACTCCTTTTCCATTTTCAATACTTTGTGCTAATGTTTCTTTTGTAACATCTTTTACAAACATTTTTGTCTCCTTATTAATTTAAATATTTTCAAATAAATTGTAAAGGAAAATTAAGAAAAAAATACAAAAAAGTTGTTTTAAATATTAAAACAGAAATAAAATGTCACCCCCCATTCCCAATATAAAATGTCACTTTT
>NZ_JBTGVE010000002.1:0-65719 GCF_054343415.1 Mycoplasma sp. AC157
AATTTTACCAGTGATATCACTGGTAAAATGTGTCCCAATAAATTGTCCCACTTTATAAAATTAAAGTTAACATCTTATTAATGAATATTTAAATAAATAGTTCATTACACTTAATTATCTAAATTTAGATAATGAAAACCCCATTGCTCCACAATGAGGTTTTTTTATTATTTTTGATTATTTTCTCTTTATTTAATGAAAAAATATAATAGATAAAATGGATATTGAAAAAACTATTCAAATAATTAAAGCATTTTTAAAATAAATTGTTTTTGTTTTTTTGTAGTTTTTAGATAAATTAGAATCAATACTAATAAGTGATTCAATGTTTTTGTATTTATCTACTCTTTTTTCTCCTAAATAAAGTGTTAATAACATTAATCCAGATAAAATATTAGGTACTAATCAGTAGAAAATTTTAAGTGAAAAACTAAATATTTTAAGATTGTTTTCTAAATCAACAACATTTTTGTCAACAAAAATATTTTTAAAAATTACTAATAATAATCAATCAGATGTCCCTATTCCACCAGGTGTTGGAGAAAGGTTATTTGCTGTATTTACAAGAGCACTTCCTGCTAAAAAATTTAAGAATCAATACATAAATTGACCTGGTGTATTATATACTTCAAGTATTTTAGGTTGAATTATTAAAGCAATAAAAATAGCGCCATTTAATACGAAATTTAAAATTTTATATAAAAATATACACTCTAAAAATAATTTAATATCTTTAAAGACATTTTTAATATTGTTTTTAAATTCAGAGAATTTATTTTCTAAAACTATTTTTTTTCTATCTAAATTACTAAAATAATATAAAGGATGAAGTTTATGAAAGAAAATGATAACTCTTATAATAAAGTGTTGAACTGGTTTAACAACTGAAATTAGTAGAATAATAAAAAACAGAACAATATTTAATAATATTCCTAAAATTAAAGAAATAAAAGTTATTATTTTTTTAGCATCTATATCAACTAAAAGAGTATCTCTATATAAATAAAAACCTAATGGAATAAAAATAAAAGAAGTTATTAAAATAGATATTTGTTGAAATAGTGATGATAAAGCAAATGCAGAAGCTAAATGTGATTTATTATACCCTTTTTTCTGTAAATATCAATATGAAGATAAATCACCACCAAAAGCAAAAGGAGTAATATTTTGAACAATAGTTCCTATAAAAATTGCTAAATATAAATGTTTGAACTTAACTTTAGTTCCTTGTTTTTTAAGTATTCTATAGAGCATAAACGTGCTAAATAGATAATAAAATAAAAAGGATAAACCAATTGCAATACTAAAAAATCTATTTAAATAATTATTTAAAAATATGTTGTAAAAAATAACAAATATTCCTAAAACTCCCTCAGCATCACTTTCTTTAGTTCTATAAATGGTTGAAAATAAAATTACAAAGATCACAAAGATTATTACTAAAAACGAAGCGAACTTAAAAATGTTTTTAATCTTACTATTTATGTTTGTTTCTTTTAATGAAATAGAAAAATCTATAATTTCTTTTTTGATTTCATCTTCTTTTTTAATTATTGAATTGATTTCTTGTTTGTGTATAAAGGTTGAAAAAGTAGAAAATTGTAGTAAATTTTGCACTTTATCAAAATAGAAATTAATAATAAATCCATTTTCTAAAGTTAGTTTTATAGAAATTGTTCTTTTTGAAGAAAGATTTTCCTGCTTTTTAAGATCAAACTCTAAAATTTTATATTTAGAAATCATTTTTTCTCTTTTGATTTTTTTAACAAATTTTAAAAAGGAGTTAAAACTCATAGCTATAGTTTGATTAAATCTTGAAACATTAATATCAATTTCTTTTTTTATCTTTGTTAATGAATTGCAAATATCTTTTTTATTGTTTTTAAAATAATCAAAAACTTCTATATTAAATAAAATATCTGCTACATTTTCAAATCCAACTAAATCATTTTTGTTGCTAAAATCGATTTTATAAATTTTAATTCCATCATAAACAAAAACTAAGTTTTTAATCTTATTTTTGTTTTTAAACACAAAATCAGTTAAAGAAATTTCTTTTGGACTTTGTATAATATTAGTAATTCCTTTATCTCTTAAAAGTCTTTGAAAAATAGATAATTTATCATCTAAAATATGAAATTCAACATTATTTAAACCATTATTTTTATCACTAATATACTCAACAGTCAGTAAGTTAATATCATCTTGTGTTAATTCTATATATTTATTATTTAAATTTTTAACAAAGATATTTTTTGTTTGCTTTTGAATATTATTAAAAAATAGAATATCTTTTTTTTCTTTTTTTTCTTTTAATAATGTTTGTTTAATTTCTCTTTTTAAAGGAATTTCTTTACCATTTAAAAAGCCATTAAAATGTTTGATAGAAATATTTTTATATGGTAAAAATACAGATAAATCATCTTTTTTGTCAATAGAAATTAAATACTTATTATCAGAAAAAACGGTTTTGTTACTTTTGATAATTCTTTTATCTAAAAAAACAATACCTTCTTCTCTGTTTTGAACTTTATTAAAAGCTAAAGTATTAAATAATTCTAGTTTATTTAAAAATTGTTCTTCTTTTTTTGTTAAGTTATCTCAAGTTCTTTTTTTGAAAACAATTTTATAAAAATCATTTTCTTTTAAAAATAAAATGGAGTAATCATAACTTTGCTTAAAAATTTCGTTTAATGCAAAATCTTTAGTTAAATTATTTTCTGCATTTAAAACTGTTATTTTATTATTTTGATCACTTGATAAGATTTTAATAAAAATTTCTGCAAAAGCATAATTGATATCATCATGATCAAAATATATGAAAATTTTATGATTCTTATTTGATAACTTTTGAAGCATATTTTTAAATAAAGTAGCCTTTAGAAAAACACTATTTTCATTAATTTCTTCTTCAGAATTGCCTAATTTAGCTACGATTTCGGATGAAATTATATTTGCAGTTTTTAATTCATTTTCGGAAACAAAAAATTCTCCATCAGTTGCTAATGAATCCATTTTTTCTGTATTTTCTTCGTTTATATGATTAATTAAATGCTCGTTATTATTATCTATCGTCATTGTATCCTAAAATTATTTTTCTCTTTGTGAACCGAATAAATCAAAAGCTTCTTCTTCAACTTCCTCTATTTCATCGAATTCTCCAGATGGTTCTACAAATTGATCAAACTCGTGAAATTTTGGTAAATCTTGAAGAGATTTTAATTTAAAATAATCGTAAAATCTATTTGTAATTCCATATAAAGTTGGTTGTCCAACAGTTGGTGAAACACCCACCTCTTCTATTATTCCTTTCATTAATAAGGAAGCAACAATTGCATCTGAAGCAACTCCACGAATGTCACTAATCATCGATCTAGTTACTGGTTGTTTGTAAGCAACAATTGCTGCAGTTTCAATAGCTGCATTTGATAATTTGTGTCTTCTTGTAATTGTTACTAAATCAGAAATATATTCTTTAAATTCTTCTCTTGTAGCAAATTTAAAAACATCATTAAATTCAACTACAAAGATTCCACGTTCAAGTCTGTTAAAGTTATCTGCAAATCTTTTTAGCAAACTTCTTGCTTCATTAACTGTGTTTAACTTTAGAACTTGTTGTAATTGTTCAGAAGAAATCCCTTCTTCTCCTTGCATATAAATTAAAGCTTCAATTATTTTATTTTTCATAGTTTGGTCCTTTTTCTATTATTATTGTAGCAAATTGTTCTTCTTGTGTTAAGATAATTTCTTCTTTTCTACTCATATCTAATAATGCTATTAAAGTAATTACAAAGTGTTTTATGGAAGGTACTGAAAAGATCATTTCAAAAGTAACTTTTCCGTGTTTTGCAAATAACTCTCTTATCATTTTCATTTGATCGCCAGGAGTAACACTAACACTATCGATTTTAATTTGTCTTAATTTTTCAGCATGTAATCTTTCAAACATTAAAGTTAAAATTTGCGTTAATTTAGTTTTTGAAGAATTTCCATCCACTTGTGTTCTGTCAATAGGTCTAACAAATTCTTCCAAATCATTTGCTTTTTTAATAAAAATGTGAGATCTTTTTTCTTCTTGCTCTCTTAAAAGTTGAAAAATTGGTTTAAATTGTTGGTATTCAGCAAGTAATCTTAATAATTTTTCTTTATCTTCTTCAATTTCTTGTTTTATAACTTCATCTTTTTCTGCTAAAAGCATTTTTGCTTTTATTTGAATCAAAGTTGCTGCCATAACAAGATAATCAGTCGCTATTTCAAAGTGAGTATCCTTAATTCTATCAATAACTCTTAAATAGTCAGTAGCAAGTTCTGCTAAGTTTATTTCAAAAATATCTAAATTTTTCTCTTTTACTAAAGATAATAATAAATCTAATGGTCCACTAAAATTTTCAATATTTATATCAGCATCATTATTTTTTTCTGCTTCGATTTCTTTTTCAAGATTTTCTTCTATTTTATCTATATTTTCTTTAGTTTTGTCTTTTAATTCATTCTCTAATTTTTCCATTATTTATCCTTTTTACTTCTTTTTTCTGGATCGCTAACAATATATTTACTTTCTATTATGTTTTTTACTCTTGCAGCTATTGCTTCATTTGATTGAGAACTAAAACTTAGTGGTTTTATTAAATTATGAAATATAACTTCTACCTTTAATTTTCCTTTTCTTTTGGAATCAAACATTAGTCCACTATAATTAATAGTTATAGGTAAAATTGGTAAAAACATTTTTTTAGCTATTTTAAAAGCTCCTGCTTTAAAATCTTGCATTTTACCATCTTTGCTTCTGGTTCCTTCTGGGAAAATTATTCCTATAGTTTTATTGGTTTTAACAAAATTTCCGAAATCATCTAAAGTTTTAAATGATTCTTTGATTTTAGAACGGTCAATAAAAAATGTATCAATTAAATTTAAAATACTTCTAGAAACTCAATTTTTAGTGAGTTCTTTTTTAGCAAGAAAGGTTAATATTCTTCTTGGATCTGTTTTTAACTCAATATCGGATTGCAAAGCACTAAATAAAATAAAAGAATCTCCATTAGACAAGTGGTTAGCAACAGCAATAAAATTTTTATTAGTTAAATTTTCTTTGCCCTTTACTTCAATTTCAACATTGTATAATTTTAAAATTTTTTCTGCATATTTTAAAATTAAATCGTTTCTAAATTGTGGTTTTAATTCAATTTTTCCTTTTTTATATTTTTTTGCCATTCTCCTAATTTTATTAAATCTATATAATCAAATAGGAGAAAACAGAATTTTTTTAAATTTTATATTCATAATAATATTCCTTTATTCTTTTTTAATTGCTACTGCAATAACTGTATCTTCATCATTTGAGGTTGATATTTCAAAATTTTGAAATTTATACTTTTTGTTTTCTTTATAAATATCAATTTGCTTAAAATTAAAATATTTATTATCTGCTTTAAAAATTGCTTCTTTAATTGCTCACCTTGTAGCTAAAAATTTTTCTTTATTTTCTGTTTTTATAAAAGAATTTCATTCATTTTCTGACAAAATTCTTTTTATAAAATTTTCTTTTTTTCCTTTAAATCTGGAAATTGAAATTATATCTACCCCAATCATATTTATAATTATACTTTTTTTTCGAAAAATAGGAAAAATATTGTATTTTTCTCATTTTTGTATTTTTTCTTACAAAAGTAGTAAAAAAAGGAAATAATAAGTATGCAAAACACTAAAAACAGAGGAATGATCTTAGAAAAAATAATTAATAATACTATTAAATTTTATTTAGAAAATAATATTGCAATTTTTCACAAAAAGAATTTAGATATTTCTTTTAAAAAAGTATCAAATAACAATGAGTTAGAAAATGCAATTATTTCTAAAAAAAGTACTGTTGATTATTATGGTATTTATAAAGGTTTTTTTATTTGTTTTGAAGCTAAAAGCACAAATGAAAATTACTTACCTAAACAAAACATAAAAGATCATCAATTAAAATATTTAAAAAACATTAATGCACATGGCGGTATTAGTTTCTTTATAATATTATTTAAACACTTAGAAAGATTTTTCCTTATTTCAGCAAATAAAATTGATCTAAATAGTGAACAATCCATAAATATTGATTTTTTATCAAAAGAAGGGATTGAAATAGATTTAATGTATCCAGGAATTATTGATTTTGCACCATTTATCGAATCTATTTAATATTATTTGATATAGATTCTTTAAAATGTTTTGCTGGTTTAAACTTTGGAATTTTTTTAGGTTCAACAATATATTTTTCTTTGGTTTTTCAATAAATTGTTTCTCTTGCTTTTTGAGTTGTTATACAAAAAGTTCCAAATTTTGGAATCAAAATTTCTTCTTCTTCATTTAATTTATCCATAACTAAATTAATAAAAGAGTCTAAAAATAAATCACAATGTCTTATGTTTAATTTAGTTCTTTGTGAAAGTTCAACTAAAATTTCTTTTCTTTTCATTATTTATTCTCACCTTTGTTTTTTAAAATTAATTTAATTGGTGTTCCTTTAAAATTAAAATACTGTCTAAGTTGATTCTCAATATATCTTAAATAAGTAAAATGTGCATAATCTTTGTTATTAACAAAAAGTAAAAAAGTTGGAATAGGTCCTTCTACTTGTTTTATAAAGGAAATTTCCAGTCTTTTTCCTTTTAATGATGGAGCAGGTTGACTTATTTGAATTTCCATTAACACTTCATTTAAAAGACTTGCTTGAATTTTTCTTTGTAAATTTTCTTTTACATGAAGAATTTCTTCTTTTAATTTTTCTAATCTATTCTTGTATAAAGCAGAAATAAATACAACAGAAGCTCAATCTAAAAATTTATAATTTTTTCTAAGTTTTTTTTCAAAATTTACCATAGTATTTGTTTCTTTTTCAACCAAATCCCATTTATTTACAACAATAATTATTGGTTTATTTTCTTCAAATGCATAACCAGCAAGTCTTGAATCAAAATGACTTAATTCTTGTGTTGCATCAATTATAATTAAAGATAAATTGCTTTCTGATAAGGAATTCATAGCTCTCATTAAGGCGTAATGATCAACCGATTCAACTAATTTAGATTTTCTTGTTATTCCAGCTGTATCAATAATTTCAAATTCTTGATTATCAATAGTTAAAAAAGAAGATATAGAATCCCTTGTAGTACCAGCTATCGGAGAAACAATAGATCTATTTTCATTAAGAAGAGAATTTAGCAATGATGATTTACCAGCATTTGGTTTACCTATTATTGAAAGTTTAAATTTATCCGATTTTTCTGTATTTTCGAAATTTAAATGAGCAACTACTTCATCTAATAAATCTCCTATACCTTCACTATGCATAGCTGAAAGTGGAAAATATTTTTCAAAACCAAGTTTATAAATTGAATAATCAAATTCTTTGTTTCCTTCTAATTTATTACATGCAACAAGGATTTTTTTTCCACTTTTTCTAAGTAAATTTACTACGAAAAAATCGTCTTTATCTACTTCATTTCTTCCATCAAGCATCAAAATAATTAAATCAGCTTCTTCAATAGCTATTTGTGCTTGAATTCTTATTTGCTCTTGAAAAATTCTTTCTTCAACTTCTATTCCACCTGTGTCTATTATTTTAAATTTCTTTCCTGTTCATTCAACTTCTTCATAAAGTCTATCTCTAGTTACACCAGGTTGATCATGAACTATTGATACACGTTTTCCTATTAATTTGTTAAAAAAAGTTGATTTACCAACATTAGGTTTTCCTACAATTGCAACTATGTTCTTACTCATTTTTCATCCTTTGCTCAACTAATTTTGAAATTTCTTCCACTACTTCTTCAAGAGTCAATTTAGAAGAATCAATTAAAATAGCATCTTCAGTTTTGTGTAAAGGGTCATTTTCTCTATTCATATCTTGAAAATCACGATTTTCAATCTCTTTTTTGAGTTTTTCAAAATCTGTTTCAAAACCCATTTCTTTATTTTGTTTCATTCTTCTTAATGCCCGAACTTCTGCAGAAGCTCATAAAAATATTTTTAACTCAGCATTAGGTAAAATAACAAATGTTGTATCTCTACCATCCATTATTACACCTTTTTCTTTACTTGAATAATCTTGTAAAAATTTTACAATTTGCTTTCTTATTTCTTTATATCTGGCAATATTACTTGCTCCTCATGAAATAACATCTTGTCTTAAATCATTAGAATTAATTAGCTTATTTTCTAAATATAAATTACCTTTCTGATCTAAATGCAATTTGTCTATATTTCAATTTTCTAATACAAATTTTTCATTTGATATTTGAGAAAAATTATTTTCTCCTAATTTATTTAAAAAATACAAAGAAATTGCTCTATAAAATGATCCAGAATTAATAAATTTTAAGTCATATTTTTTAGCAAGGAGTTCAGAAACACTGGATTTACCAACTCCTGAAGGTCCATCGATAGCTATATTTATTTTTTTCATTTCTATCCTTTCATTTTCGATATTAATTGACTCAACATGTTGAATCTCTTCATCAAAAATATGTGAATCTATATTTATGTTTTCTACAAATGTAATTCTTTCCTTTTTTTCATTTAAAAAAGCATTTAACTCATTTATTTTATTATTTAAAAAATTAAAATTTAAACTTATATTTTTGTCATCTTCTAAATTACTATTTGCTTTTTTTTCTCTATCTAAATTTTCTAAAATTAAAAAATCATCTATTTTTAATGTGCTTTTTTTATTAAAATTTTCTACTATTTTTTTAATTTTATAATAATTTTTCTTAAGTTTTACATCTTTTTCTAAAAGAGCAAAATAAAAAAAAGAGTATCCATTAATAGAATCTCTATATTTTTTTCATTTTTGTCTTCTATTTTCTTTATTTTCATTCATAATTTTAATTAAATTATAAATGAAAATAAGAATATTTTTTTATTTATTTCTTAAATTTTTTCCAAAAATTTTATACTCTTCAGTAAGTCCTTTAATTCTTTCTATAAATCTTGTAACTTTAAATTCTTCATCTTCTTTTTTGTTGTTGTCCACAAAAGAATCTAAATAAATTTTTTTGAGTTCCAATAAAGAATAATTAGAACTAAAAAAAGTTATTTTTGAATTTTCTAAACGATAATTTAAAATTTCGTATAAAACTGAATCTCTGAATCACATTGATTTTTTTTCTAAACCAAAATCATCTAAAAATAATTTATCTACTTTTTTCAATTTTTCTAAAATTTCATTTAAATTTAATGTTTTGGAAGTTATTTTATTATTTAAATAAGTTTGAAAAATAGGAATATTTAAAAAAATTATAGAATTATTTTTTTTAGCAAAATGCACTGATGTAGCTTGTAAAAATTTTGTTTTTCCCACTCCCATATCGCCATAAAAATAAAAGCCATGCTCTAAATTTTTATATTTTTCTATGACTTTTAAAAATCTTGAGTTAATTTTTGTATCTTTTTGTTGATTTTGTTTTAAAAGAGTTTTTAAGTCTAAATCAACATCAAAACTAAAAATTTCTGTTAATCAAAAATTTTGTTTATATTTCTCTTTTTTTCTTTTCTCAGATAAAATAAATACTTTTTTCAAAGTTCCTGTTTCAGTTCTTACGATTGAAACTTCAAAATTTTCATTTTTTTCTAAAACTTGAATAAATAAATCTAAATTTTTTTCAATTTCTTGATCCAAAATTGAATATTGTTCAATTATTTCAGATGTTTTACTATTTCTTTTTATTTCTTGAATTATTAGTTGTTTCTTTTTATCAATTATTTCTTTTTCTTGTTCACTAGAAAAGATATCTAAATTTAATTTCATTTTATACCATTCTCTTTTCTATAAAAAATCTAATATTTTTTCTAATTCATTTTCTGAAACTTCTTTTTCTTTATTTTTAAATGAATTATTAGAACCATTAGTTTCTTCTTCATCTAAATCTAAAATATTAGTTTGGGAACTCTTTTTAAAAGAAAGGGCATCTTCTAACTCATTTTTAATATCCTTTGCTTCAGTTATTTCTTTTTTTAGTAAATCAGATATTATGGTAATAAAATACTTTCTATTTATTTTACCATTAACTTCATAACAAAAACTTAACACTTCATTAATAGATTCTTGACTCATATGAACTAAAAATTTATCAATTTCTTTTACTAAAGAAGGTTTTACAGATTTTTTAGTTAAAAAATTTAAATATCTTTCAGTATTAAAAGTTTCTTTAGCAGTTGAATTGTCATTAACCTTAGTTAATTCAATTTCTACTGTATTAGATATTTTTTGTTCATCGATTTTGAAAACTTCTAAAAAGCTTGTACTAATATCTTCATAATCATCTGTATTAGTTAATTTAACTTCAAATTTATTTATTAATTTTTCTAATTTTTTTTGTCCTATTTTTTTCTCTATTTCATTTAAAAATAATTTATTTTTTAAAATAGTCTCAACTTCTAAAGGTTTTTTTAGTAAAAAAATGTATTCATCTAAGTCTTCTGAATAGTAGGTTCTAATTAAACCAACAGCTTCTAAAAATTGTTTGCTTTTTTTGAATTTATCTTCTTTCATATTTAATTCAATAATAAATTCTTCAATTTCAAAAAATAGAGAACTTAAAGATAAGTTTGCTTTAACTTTATTATGTAAAAAACTAAACAAAAATACAGCTTTTGCCCCAATAATAGGTAAGTAAAAATTCTCTATGATTTCCATATCATAATCTGTTATTCTTTTTTCTAATTCTAATTTATATTTGCTTTTCATTTTACTCCCTAAAATTTTGTTTTTTTATTTAAGTGAAATTATTTTATTATAGTATTTTTAAAGTTGTAAAAAAATCTTCAAAAAAGTTTTCTTTTTCTATATCTTCTCACGAAATATTAACAACTTTTTTGCCTATTTTTCCATTATTTAGGAAATTATTTAATTCAGAAATTTTTTTATTCACACCTTTTTTTTCAATATTTTTTTGCCTTTTTTCTTCGGTTGTTTGAATATTTAAAATTTGTGAAAAAAAACGAAGAAAATTTGCGTTTTTCGTAAATAAATTTGGTATTTCAACAAAATCATATTTATACTTGCTTAAATGTTCTTCAAGCACCGGATAAACTAATTGTTCTAATTTATTTATATTGCCTTTGTCATTAAGAATAAAGTTTCTAATTTCTTCTTTATTTACTTCATCATTTTTAATAAAATTTATTCCTAATTTTTCTTTAATTATAGAAACGCAAACTCCGTTTTTTGCATAGCATTCTTTATAAAAATCATCGGTGTATAAAACTTTATAACCGTATTTTTCTATTTTTTTTAAAAAGGTTGTTTTTCCAGAACCATATTTTCCAATAACTGCTATCATCTTAAAAATTGTCTATTTTCTTTTCTAAATTTTTTAATTCTAAATATTCTAAAATATTTGCTAATTCTTTTGTTCTTCTAAATTTAAAAGTTGTACTTTCTATTGTGTGTTTAGTTGTTGCTTGGTCGTTTAATTTTACAATTTCTCTATATAAATAAACATTTTCTTTATCTGCAAGTAATTTTTCTTTTAAAGAATCTGAAACTTCTTCAATTCTTCTATAAATATTGTCAATATTACTAAATTTATTTAATAGTTTTTTAGCAGTTTTTTCTCCTATACCTTCAACACCTTTGATATTATCAGATTGATCGCCAGCAAGTGCTTTAAAATCAATAACTTGTCTTGGATCCATTTCTTCATAAATATAAAAGTTTTTTCTTGTTTTTAGTGTATATTCTTCTCTTCTTTTGTTTAATACTGATACATGGTCATCTACCAATTGCAATAAATCTTTATCTTCTGAAAATACTATAATTTCATTTTCATTTTCTGAAAATCTTTTTGCTAAGGTAGCAATTAAATCATCTGCTTCAAAAGTTGGAATGTTTTCAAAAACTATATTCATTTCAGTTAATATTTTTTTAATTCAATCAAATTGAATTCAAAGTTCTTCTGGTGCTTGTTTTCTGCCATCTTTATAATCAGCAAGCATTTCGTGTCTTTTTGTTTTTTGAGCAGAATCAAAAGCTAGATATAAACAATCTGGATCAATGTAATCAATTACATTTAATAAAGTGTAAAAGAAAGCGTTGATTGCTGATGTTGGAACACCATCTTTATTATTTAAATTGTTGTAAATTGTTCCATAAAATGACTTAAAAAGTAGTAAATTGGCATCCACTAATAATATTTTTTTATTCATATAACTCCTTTATAATAGATGAAATTTTAAAATCATGATTTTCTTTTTTTAGTATTTCAAATTCATAATAATGATTAATTTTTAGTTCTTTAATTTTTTCTCATTCTCTTCAAAAAATTAATATTTCAATTATTTTTGAACTATCTTTAAGAGTAATTTTACCCATTTCATTATTGTTTTTATCATGGAAAGAAGATTTGGAAACTACTTTTAAAACTAAAATGTGCTTAGTTCCTTTGTGGATATCTGCAAGTTTGATTTTTCCTTCAAATTTACTTGCTTTTTCCTTTGTAAAAGTCATTCCAAGATAAGACAACTCTTTATTTTGAATTAATTCTATTTTAGCATTATCTAGTTCTATTTTTATATCATTTTGTAAAAATTCATTTTTTGTTTTTTCATAAATTTCTTCATTTAAAGAAAAATCATCACCTTGTTTTTCTACGATTATATCTATATATAAAGAAATTTGGTTATATTTTTCTTCAAGTTCAAAGATATTTCCAAATTCTCTTAAAGTATTTGAAAAAATTAAAGTTTTGATAATTGAATCAGTAATTTTATTCATTTTCATTTTTAAACAAAAATCAAAAAATGAAGTGAATTGACCTTTAGATCTTATTTCAATAATTTTTTGTGTTGCAATAATACCAAGACCTTTAATCATAATAAAAGGTAAAATTAATTTATTTTCAACTATAACACAACTATTTAAAGAACTATTTATTTCTGGAGATTCGATTTCAAATTTTAAATTTTGAGCTTCTAAAACATATTTTTTAATTGTTTCATGAGAACCACTTGCATTATTAATTAAAGCAGCATAAAAATATTGAGTATATTTACTTTTTAAATATGCCATTTTATATGCTAAAACAGCATAAGCTACTGCATGAGCTTTGTTAAACCCATATTCTGCAAATTTTTCTATTTGAGAAAAAACTTTTTCAACAGTTTCTAAGGAATAATTATTTGAAAGTGCTCCAGAATAAAATTTTTCTTTTAACTCTTCCATATAATGAATATCTTTTTTAGAAATTGCTCTTCTTAAAATGTCTGCATCAGCAAAATCCATTTTAGCAACAGTTTGAGCTATTTGCATAATTTGCTCTTGGTATATGATAATTCCATATGTGCTTTTTAAAATTTGGTCAAAATCATTAGAGATAATTGGAATTTCTTCTAAACCTTTTTTTCTTTTAGCATAAGTATCAATATTTTTTATTGGTCCTGGTCTAAAAAGAGAGATTATAGCAGCAACATCATCAATGGAAGTGACGGAAATTTTTTTCAAAGTTTCTTTCATTCCTGGTGATTCCAGTTGAAAAACACCGTTTGTTTGTGCTTTTGAAAGTAATAAATTAGTATTTAAGTCATATGTTGGAATATTTTCAATTTTGATTTGCAATCCTGTTTTTGCCTTTACAAGTTCAATCACATCTTGAATAACGCTTAAGTTTTTTAAACCTAATAAATCAATTTTTAATAATCCAAATTTTTCAAGATACTCCATAGGAAATTGAGTTTCTAAAAAATTATTATCTGTATATAAAGTTGGAACTACTGTTTCAATTTCTTTGTCACTAATAACAACTCCAGCAGCATGTGTTCCATGTTGTCGTGGAAGTCCTTCTATTTCTTTAGCTATTTCAAAAACTTCTAAATATAAAGGATTTGAGTTAATTTTTGCTTTGAATTTAGGTATTTTTTCATATGCTTGTTTTAATGAAAAATCATTTGGAATTAATTTGGAAATTTCATTAACTTCTGAAACAGAAATTTTTTTAACTCTCGCAACATCTCTAAATGCCATTTTAGCTCCAAGAGTTTGGAAAGTTGTAATTAGTGCTACATTTTTTTTGCCATATTTATTAATTAAATAATGAATTAATTCTTCTCTTCTTGTATCTTGAATATCTATATCTATATCTGGCATTGTTACTCTTTTTGGATTTAAAAATCTTTCAAAATATAAGTCATATTTCAGCGGATTTATTTCTGTTATGTCTAAAATATATGAAATAAGGGATCCTGATACTGAACCTCTTCCTGGTCCAATAAAAATATTCTCTTCTTTTGCTCACTTAATTAAATCTCAAATGATTAAAAAATAATCTGAAAAACCGAGTTCATTAATAATTTCTAACTCTTTTTTTATTCTTGGTAAACTATCAGCAAATTTTTTTAATTCATCACTTTTAGCATTAGCTTTTTCTTTAATAATATCCATTAAATATTCTTTAGAATCTAAATTTTTATCATTTTTAAATTTAGGTAAAGGATTTAGTTGTGTTGGAAAAATTATATTAATATCATCTATAATTTTTTCTATATTTTTATTGTTTTTTTCATTTATTTCATCCTGCTCACACAAAGCAAAGAAATCATTTTTTATTTCTTTATTATTAATTGAAAAAAGTGTAGATAAAACATCTCTATCTTTTTCTAAAAATAGGCGATTTTCCTTTATAAAAACAGTTTTTTCATCATTTATTTCCTTACTATTTTTGTAGAAGTTAACGATATTTGGAACTTCTTTATTTGTTGCATAAAAACCATAATCAAAATGGTCAATAACTATCAAATTTTCATCATCTAAATCAGAAATAAAAATCTCTTTTTTTGCAAAAAATTCAGAACTTAATTTACTTAATTTTAAGTAACCTTTATAATTTTTAGCAAAAATTAAAAATCTATATTTTTCTACATCTAAATCTATTCCAATTATGGGTTTTAAATTATTTTTTTGACACTCATCAATTAATTTTGCTACTCCAAACATATTATTTCTATCACAAATAGATGCATAAGAAAAATTATTTTCTTTAGCAAAATAAATAAGTTTATCTATTGTAATTGTTGATTCCAAAAAAGAATATTCAGTAATATTATGTAATTTATAATTATATTTTATTTTCATTTCCATAATTTAATTATATAGAAAAACAAATAAGAAAAAAGGAAACTTTTTTAAAAATTTCCTTTATGGTCAATAAGATGATTTGGCGCGCCCGAGAGGAGTCGAACCCCTAACCTTTTGGGCCGTAACCAAACACTCTGTCCAGTTGAGCTACGGGCGCAATTTGGAGGCACCAACCGGATTCGAACCGGTAATCAGGGTGTTGCAGACCCATGCCTTGGCCGTTTGGCTATGGTGCCTTGTATAATTACATATTTAATTATACAATAAATTTGTTTATTTAAATGATTTTAGTATTTTCTAAAAATAAAAAAAATCATTTTGAAAAGAATTAGCCTGTTCTTTTTTCATTTTTTCCTTCAGTAGATATAATCTTAAGCGGTCTAGAAAGTATAAAATGAATAGAATCTTTTTTAATATATTCTCTTTTTTCATCTGTTTTTACATCATAATCTTGTATTTTTCTTTCTCTAGAAAAAGTTAAATCATAATCATAAAAATTTTCTGAATCTTGATTTGCAATTGTTTCAACATTTTCTCTTGCATTTAAATCATTTTCAATGTTATATCAGTCATTTAAATAATTTCGAGATGTAAAACCTAAATTTTCTGTTGTAAATACGTTTATTATAGGCAATGAAGAATTAAACTTATCAATTTCTTTTTGTGAAATACCCGGTATGAATTTTTCTATTTTAGGTTTTGGAATAGAAAATCATTTATAATTTTCATTATCTTCGTATTCAGAAAAACCAAAATTAGATAATAAATTTATTTTAGAAAAATAATTATTTTTATATTCTTTAGGTAAATAAAGTTCGTTGTTAAAAGCAAATCTTCCTTCAATATTTACATTTGGAATTGATAATAATTCTTCCATAATAGAATTATCAATCGAAAAAACTTCATTATAATCTTTATCACTTTGAGAAAAATTAAATTTAAATTTATATTTGCTTTCTTTTACTAAATAAACATCTTTTCCATTCTTATATTTTATTTTTTTGTTTGGCACAAATTTGTCAATAACGTCCTTATAAACTTGAAATTTAAATCTAAAATCAAATAATCACTTATAAAAAAATTCAGTTTTTTCTTGTTTAAAATATATAAAAATATTTTCGTTATTAAATTTTTCTAATTTTACATATTCATAAGTAGGCTTAAATTCTAATAATTTATCAATATTGATTATTTCATAGTAATCTTGATTATTGAAATCAAATTCTTCAAAATCATCAAATACATAATTATCACTTCCCACGTATTTTTCTTTATATTTATTAAAAAGTTCTTCATATTTTTGTTGTCTTGGCGTTTTTGGAAAATTTGGTTCTTTTGATTTTTCTTCATGATTACAACTTACTACCAAATTTACAGAAGCAAAAGCTAGGATTGCTGCACTAGTTAATAATATTTTCTTTTTCATTATTTAGTCCCTTCTATTTTTTTAGCTCTATATTTTATGTAATCTCTTAGATATGACATCATTCCTTCTTGAGAATCAAAGAATAATTCTTGATTATTTAAATCTATGGTTCACAAATTATAATAGTTAGATTTTATTTCAATAGATTTGTTATCTTCTACATAAAATCTTCTTTCTGCTACAGGAAGAATTAATTTTCCAAGAATTAATCTGTAGTTCAATTGGAAAATTTTAGGATCATTAAATTCAAATAATTCTTCTCTAAAAGGTTGCCCTCTAGAAATAAGGGTGCTTTTTAATCCTGGGATATAATATCTTTCTTTTGGTTTCATTCTTTTTAAAAGATATTCTTCTAAATTCGATTCTTCAGTTTGATTAGCTAATTCTGTAATATTGGTATATCTTGAATTATAATTGTAGATTTTTTTCTCTGCATCATCTATTGAAATAAAGTTTTTTAAAATTCCTATTTTGGTATTTTCTAAAAATAAAAATTCTTTGTTTTTTCAAAAGTATTGATTAAAATTTTTTAAAATATTAAGCAATTTTTCATCTTTTTTAGTTTTGTTATTTTCATAATAATCTAATCAAATGTTTCTTAATTGATTTAATCCATTTATAGTAGAATCAGTTTTATTTATATATTTTATTTTTTGATTATTAAATGGATTTTTTATTAATTTTTGATGATTAATAATTGTATAATCATTTTTTTCAATATTTTCAAATAATGATATATTATTTTGATTTTTATAAACAAATTTATCATTTAAAGAAAAGAATTTGCTTTTCATAAATATTTTATATTTTTTATTATTTATGTCTTTAATACTATTAATTATTTTACTTTTCATTAAAATATTAAAATTATTTATCTTTTCTTTAGTTTTTTTCACTCCAGTTTTAGAAATTAAATTGTTTATATTATAAAATACAGAATCATAATTAGATGTTAAATTATTACGTTTTTCTTCAATACTTTTAATTAATATTTTTTTCATATTTAAGTCTAAAACTAAATCATTGTTAAATTCTTTATATTTTTCTTTTAATTGAGAATTATTTTTCAACATTTTCTCTAATGTTGAAATCATTTGCTGTTTTAAAATTTTTACATTTAGATTTTTAATTCTATTTTCAAAAACTCTTTTTAATTTATTTGTATCTAATTTTAAGTTAACTTCTATATTAAAATTATTTCATGCTTGTGCTGAATCATAAGAATCTAAAATACTTACTGGTGCTTTAGAAAAACCAAAATATCTTACAATTGCTTGTTCATCTAGTTTTCATTTGGTTTTTGTTTTTATATTCATATTATTTATTGATAAAAAGTTTTTATCTTTGAGTCTAAGTGTAACATCTCCAACTTTATTTACAAAAAAATTATATTTCTGTTCTAAATCCGTTGTAAAATAATCATTAGAATTTTTCATTGTTTCTAAAACATTTTCTACATTATATTTATCTATATAATTTTGACTAACATTTTTTTCTAAAGTAAGACCATTTTCATCATTTTGAATAATAGATCAATTGCTTTCATTATCATTAATTGAAACTTCAAAACCACTATTTGTTTTGTTTTTATCACCTTTTGTTTCAACTAATTTAAATTGTAGTTTAAAGACTTTTTCGTTTTTCATATCAAATAAATCATCAATAAAATTATTCATAACATTTTCTAAATAATTTTCTAAATCAGTATTGTCTCTATGATAAATATAGTCATTTCCATTTAGTGTAATTCCTTGTTTTTCCTGATTAATTTTTACATTTTCTAAATCATCTTTATGACGTATAATTACATTTTCTTTTGCTAAAATATCTCTCAATTTATCTATATCATCCTGTATAAATGGATTGATTTTTAAATCATATTCTGGTTGATTTACTTCTTTAACTTTAAATTCATAAAACGGATTGTAAGTTAAATTTTCTTTAATTGCTTCAACTATGCTTAACTGCGCTTCTTCTTGAGTATCAAAAGGATTGTTGAAACTATCAAAGTATTTTTTAACTATTCTGTTTTCAGAAATATATGAATCAATTGCAAGTCTTTGATTATCAACGTAATTTCCAAAAATATCTCTGTATGCAGGTTTTATTTTTTCTCGATCATATTTATAAAGTTTTTCTGGTTCAAGAAAAACTTGACCATATTGATTATTTGTATCTTTAAGACCAATTGCACTTGTAAATCTTCTGTTTCCTATTTTTAACAATTCATTTAAAATTTCTTGATGATTTCTAAATGATTTAGGCACACCATTTATTTCTATTACATATAAATGTCCTGTTTCTGAATCACCAAAAGCAGAAACAGAAATCACTGGTAAAGCAACATAAGTTGCTGCTGTTAAACTAAATATTATTTTTTTCATTATTTACTCCTTTTTACTCAATAAAATATATTTGTAATGTAGTTAATATTATTTCGAAATTTTACAAAATATCATTTTAGTTTTATTTTTAAAAACTTGTTATTAATAAAATTTCACTATCATAATTACCATTATTTTGTCTTCTTTTAAAATAGTATTTCTGATAAAACTGCTATTTTTGATACTAAATAAAAACTTTTAAATTTCATTTTAAATAGAATATTATTTAACATTTTATTTTTATTGTAAATTTTAATCAAATTTTTGATAACCACTTTACTCATATATTTAAATTATATCATTTTATTTAAAAAAATTCATAATTATTCAAAAAAATAATCAAAATTTTTCAATTTTTTAATAAATTAGATTTTGATTTAAGAAAAATACGGAATATTCTTTTTTTAGGATTCCGTATTTTTTTATTATGTTTTGACTAATATTTATTTTTTTATTTAAATGATTTTAGTATTTTTGATACTCCGCCGTTCTGTTTTCTCGGTCCTACGACATCCGCAATTTCTTGCAACCTTTTAGAACCACTTTTCATTGCTACTAAAGTACCTACAATATTTTTTGTTGTAGAATCGTTCATAGAATCGCCAATGTGCATTGATTCTTTTAAATCAATATTTAAAAATTCTGCTATGGTTTTTGCTGCTTCTCCTTTTGAACAATCATGTCTTGTAATTTCAATTGCGTAATTTTTACCCACAATTCTTGCGTCTATTTGGTTATGAAATTTAGTTGTTAAATCATTAAATAAATTTTTAATTTTCTTTTTTGAATGTCCTATTACAAGAATTTTATTTAATTCTTTGATTTCAAACTCTTCATAGTCTTTATGACTAAAGTGAGAAAATAAAGAATATATTTTGTTTCAAAAACCACGTCCATAAACTATTGATCCAGGATTTGCAACAAAAGTAAGTTTTTGATTAATTACTTCATCCAAAATTTGTTTAATTACTTCTTGAGAAATTTTATAGTTTTGAATTTCCTTAAAATTTTTGTCAAGTATAATGGAACCGTTTTGACATACTATAAATTTAGCATTAACTGATTTAGCTATTTTTTCTACTTCATGATTAAAGGTTCTACCTGTTGAAACAACAACAGGATATTGTTTTGAATATTCTAAAACAGCATCTTTATTTTTTTCACTCATTTTAGCTCAAACACCTATACCTTTATCTAAAAGTGTTCCATCTAAATCTAAAAATAATAATTTTGGAAATTTCATAGGTTAATTATACTTGTTTAATTAAAAAATATGCTAAAATTTATAATTAATTTTAATGTAGAAAGGAAAATATGTTCCCATATAAAGCTGAGTCTTTTAATGGAAATATTGATTTAGCAATTTTTGTTAATCTATTAATATATATATCAATATTATTAATAGTACCAATTACAATGGTTTTACTAATTGCTAAATTAAAACCAACTATTAAAAGAAGTTCAAATATTTACTTATATGCCCTAAGTGCAGGAATGCTAATTATTATAGGAACAGTAGGATTTTTAAGAGAAGGTTTTGATACCATCGAACACAAAATTCATCATCAAGATGAATTGAAAGATTTTCTAAGTAAAAGTGTTTATAATGAACAATTATTGACTTTAGCAATAATTGGTTCAGGAGCAATTATTGGAATTGGTACTATTTTTATTGTTAGATATATTTTTGTGCGTTTTTTTGGTGTTTCTGATGTTCACAAAGACCATAATGAACATGGTCATAGCGACCACATTATAAACTTTAGTGATATCGATAATCCTAAATCTGCTTGATTAGCTATATTATTGCTTTTATCACATAGAACAATTGATGGATTTATTTTAGGAGCTACAGTTTCAAGAATAAGTGTAGGTGAAGATATTAATGTAGGTTTAATTGTTACATTTAACATTCACATTGTAATTGAAATTTTGATTGTTTATTATAGACAAGTACAATATGGTCAAACAGTTAAAAAAGCAGTTATTTATAACTTATTAACTACTCTTTTATTAATTCCTATTATGACTATAGGTGCATTTATAAATAGACATTTGCAAACAATTTGATGATTACTACCAATAATTAATGCTTCTGGTGGTTCTATCCTAACTTTTGTTGTTGTAATAGAACTTGTTCCAGAGTTCATTCACTTAAGAAATGGTTCAAAAAAAGAATGATATTGATCATTAATATTCTTTGCTATTGGAATTATAGGAACTTTAATGATGCTTTCTTTCCACTCTCACGAAGCAACACATGTAGAAGAAGTGGTAGAAAATCATGCATTCATTAAATTACTTTTAAAATAAGAAATATTTCAATCTATTAAGATTGATTTTTTTTATTAGTTTCCCAGTTTGGTTAATTAAAAAACCGTTTATGCCTGTTTTATGGGGCAAAACGGTTTTTATTTATCTGATTTAATTACATTTTTTAATTTAATCATTCTTTTTAAAAAGAATAAAAAAATCACCTTCAAAAGGTGAGGTCATTTTTTGAAATGGTGGCTCCGACAGGAATCGAACCAGTGACACACGGAGCTTCAATCCGTTGCTCTACCTACTGAGCTACAGAGCCATGGCGGTCCAGACGGGGATCGAACCCGCGATCTTCTCCGTGACAGGGAGACGTATTAAACCACTTTACCACTGAACCGTTGGTTGCGGAGATAGGACTCGAACCTATGGCCTTCGGGTTATGAGCCCGACGAGCTACCAACTGCTCCACTCCGCTATATAAATGTTGTAAATTGACAACATTGGAATTATTTTTAAGTTATTACCTTATTTAATAATAAATGGCGGGCAATGAGGGATTTGAACCCCCGCGGGCGGTGAAGCCCCTGCTAGTTTTCAAGACTAGTCCCTTCAGCCTCTTGGGTAATTGCCCATGGTGGACCCAACTGGACTCGAACCAGTGACCGACCGGTTATGAGCCGGTTGCTCTAACCAACTGAGCTATAGGTCCAAAATAAACCCGCTGGGTTTCCATATGGTGGCTCCGAAGAGAGTCGAACTCTTGACCTTTCGGGTATGAACCGAACGCTCTAACCAACTAAGCTACAGAGCCATGGTGGAGAGGAAGGGAGTCGAACCCTCTACCTCCTGCGTGCAAGGCAGGCGCTCTAGCCAAGTGAGCTACCCCCCCATGGTGAAGAAGACAGGATTTGAACCTGCGACCACTACGACCCAAACGTAGCGCTCTGCCAAGCTGAGCTACTTCTCCGTTGAAAATTATAACATAAAATACAAAAATCAAAATATTTTTTAATAATTTTTTTTAAATTTATTTTTAAAGGCATATTTATTAAAAAAATAATAAGAAAAGAACACTTATTTTAGTGTTCTTGATTTTATTATATTTCATTTAAATTTATTATTTTATTAAATTTATTTAATTGTTTTGAATCTAAATGATGTGATACGTAAATTAAAGTTTTATTGCTATCTAAAAATTTATCTAAAATTTGCTGTGCTAATTCTTTATTTAAATTAGATAATGATTCATCTAAAATAATAAAATCTTTATTAAAGTAAATCAATCTAGAAAGTGCAAGTCTTTGTTTTTGTCCTAAAGATAAAGATGTAAAACTATCAAAATCACTAGAAAATGCGTTTTGTTCTAATTCTTTATTTAAGTCTACAAATTCTAATGCTTCTTTTATTTTTTGTTCATCATTTTCAAGCAAGGAAACATTTTCAGAAACATTTTTGTCAAAAACAAAATTTTGATTATCTAAGTAAGAAATAGCATTTTTTATACTTTTATCGTTGAATGTTTTTATATCTTGGTTGTTAATAAGAACTTGTCCTTGATAATTATCTAAATCATTTAATAAAACACTAAGCAGTGTTGATTTACCAGAACCAGAAGCACCAATTAATGCGTATTTTTGCCCTTTAGAAAAGGTTTGATTGAAATCTTTAAAAATTACTTTATTATCAAAACTTAAATTTAAATTTTTAATTTCTATTTGCTCTATTGAATCAAGTTTTAACTGATTTTCTTCTTTTTCAAGATTTGTTTCTAAAAGTTTATAAATTTCTTTTGAAGCAACAAATTTTTTAAATTCAGAAATAAAATCTAGAAATTCAGTTTTAGAATTTTCAATAACTTTTTTAAAAATATAAATCATCCCTATACTTACAGAAGAATCGTTTTTAAAATACATAAATACCAAAATAATTATTCCTATTATTTCACCTGCTTCCACAACTAATTGTGAAAGACTATTATTAAAAATATTAAATCTTTCTTTTTTATAAGTTTTTAAATAATAATCTAAAATTTCTTTTTCTATAAAGGAATAAAGCATATTTTCTTTATTAGCATAATATAAAACAGTATATCTATCTATTCAATAAGTAAGTTTAGAAGAGAGTTGATTAAAAGAAATTTGTTTTTGTTCTGTATATATTTTTGCTTTTTTAACTGAAATTAAATTTGGAATAGTACTTAAAGTAAAAATTGCTAAAACTATTAATAAAATTACTCAATTAGTTATTCCAAAAAATAAGAAAATAAATAGTAAATTCACTAATATTGCAGTTAATTGTGCTAAAGGAATGATGGATTGAGATGTAATTGCACTACCATTATTTATAATTGAATTAAAAGCTAAATCTGGACTATATTTTTTCATCCCTTTTTCATTAGTATTTAAAAAATCACTATAAAAGTTTTTAGAAATACTTTTTGCAACATAAAGCAAAAGCTTATTATAAAAAGTAAAGTAAAAATAATTACTTACAAATAAAACCACATTTGCTAAAATTAATATTATTATTAAAATACCAAAAGTTAAAAAAGGATCATTTTTAATAAATGATAAGGTTTTTAAAACACTATCAATTGCATAACCTTCAATAATTGAGAGAACCATTTCTATAACACTTATTAAAATAGAACAAATTAGAAAAACAGAAAAAGTAAATTTCATATTTTTTAATGTTTTATTCATTTTCATCTCCTTTTAGTTCTATAACGTGATCATAAAATTCTGGATTTTTAAGATGATGTGTACAATTTATAAATAGTAAATTGGGATTATTTTTGAAAATATTTTCTAAAATTATTTTTGCATTTTTCTCATCAATATTAGACATTGCTTCATCTAAAATTAATAAATCTGGCTTTTTAAAGAAATATCTTGCAATGTTAATTCTTTGCTTCTCTCCTACTGATAATTCATCATCTTGTTTAAGTTCTCTATTTAAATCTAAATTTTCTAAATTTACTTTTAATAATGCTTGTTGAACTTTTTGCTCTTGATTCTCTTCTCAAAGAGAAATATTATTATAAATAGAATCAAAAAAAAATTCTTCTCTATTAGATAAAAATATTAAATTTTCTTTTAAATTATTTATATTAATTTCTCTTAAATCTTTTCCATTTATACGGATATTTCCTTTATAATCATCAATTTGTTTTAATAAAATATTTAACAAAGTAGATTTTCCTGATCCTGATTTTCCTATAAGGGCATATTTTTTACCTTTTTCAAAAGTAAAATTAAAATTTTTGAAAATTTCTTTTTCTTCATAGTTAAAATCAAGAGATTCTACTTCAATTTTATCTATATTTTGTTTTACGATATTTTCTTTAGTAATTTCTTTTGCACCCGTAAATTCTTTAATATATTCTTTGTAAGTTCCAAAATATTGAAGTAACATAATTATTTCTCTAAAATTATGAGCAAATCCCATAAAGAAAGAAGGTATAACAAAAATTGTTCCCACAGGTTCATTTAGATAAAAAATAAAATATCCTGCTATAAAAAGCAATAATATTGATGAAATAATTTGAAAAAAACTATTAATTAGTTCAAGCAAAATTACTTTAGATTTTTTAGTATTTATTTCTTTTATTCAATTATTCAAAATTGAATTAACCAATTGAATAATTTTTTCTTCTTTATTTAAATAATATAAAATTTTAAAACCATTGAAAACTGTCTGTAAAGAAGAAATAAGATTTTCTTGATTTACAATATATTTTTCATTTATCTTACCAGCTAAAATACTTAAAAATAAAGGAATTATAAAGGCTAAAATTAAAACTGCAATTCCTATTAAAGCAAGTTTTCAACTTATAAAAAACATAATGATTAAAACTACAATATTAGTTAAAGTTTTTAAAAAACCTTCTAAGGAATGTTCAAAAACTAAACTAGTAATTTCAGGAATTCTTTCTTTAATTCAAATTAAATATTTTCCTTCTTTATTTTTCTCTATTTCATAATTAGAAATAGAAGAAATTTTTGTAATAGCATCTTTTGTTAATGTTTGATTTATTTTCATATTTAATTTATTTTTTAAAAATAAATAACAAAACGTTGAAATTACAAATAAAGATGATAAAACTGCATTTGCAATAATAAATTTATTATATTCTTCCCAATTTCTTTGTTCTATTGCATCTATTAAATTTACCAAATATAAAACTAATAGAGATGAACTTAATATAGTAAATAAATAAAAAATTGTAAAAAATATGATAATTCATTTATTGCTAAAATATTTTTTCATACAATAATTTCCTTTCTTTTTTTGACAAAAAATTACTTTTTCAAGTAATTATTTATTTTTAAATATAACAATTATTAAAAAATTAATTTACTTGAAAAATGAAAAAATAATTACTAATACTTATAGTAATAATATTTTTAATTTTCTTAATAAAAATATTTCTTTTCATTTTTCCCTCTTTTTGTCTAATTTAATTTTAACACAAAAAGAAAAATTTTTACCAGCTTAACCGATATGTGGTTTTTTTACATAAATCGATTGAATTTCGAGCAAATTTTCTTCTAGTTTAAATAATTTTTGATAATCAAAGAAATTATTTATTACATCTAAATAATCGATTGCTCAGTTTTGATTTCTTTCAACCACTTCTATATCTGAAAGGATTTTTCCTTTTTGAACAAATGCTTTATAAGAAGATTTGCCACGAGCATCAATATATGCAATTTCTTTATTTTTTGTATGTAAAGAAACTAAATTAAAACTAGAAGTTGTGTAAATATTAATGTTACTTAATTGTGCAATGGTACGACAAAAAACTAAAGCTATTCTGCTTCCTGTAAATGTTCCTGGACCTAAATTAATGTAAAAACTATTAATATTTTGTAAGCTAAAATTGTTTCTTTCTAAAAGGTTTTTAAAAACTAAAGGTAATTTTTCTGATTTTTCTTTTAATTCAGTTTCTAAAACATAATTAATAAGTTTATATTGAGAATCAAAAAGAGCCACAACTAAATCATTTAACGTTGTATCTATAAAAATTTTCATTTTAATCCTCCGTATTTATAGTAATTTCATAAATTCTTTCATTGTTTGAAAATTTTATATCAATAGCAATAAAATTTTCATAATCTAAATTTAAATTTTTAGATCATTCGATTATAACTTTTTTATCTTCAAAATAATCTTCAAATTCTTCTAAATCACCTAACAAATTATAAGCATCGATATGTATTAAGTTAGAATATACTTTCATTTTGTTAAAAGTAGGAGAAACTACATTTTCTTTAATACCTAACTTTTTTGCAATTAATTTTGTCAAAGTTGTTTTTCCTGCTCCTAAATCTCCATTTAAATATAAATATTTTCAATTAAATTGAAAAATGTAGTTAACTATATCTTCTAAATTTTCTTCTTTTTTTATAAAAATTATTTTATCTTTCATATTTATATAATTTTATTACATTTTAGTATAATACAATTATGAAAAACAAATTATTTTTTTTAAAAAGTGACTATTTTCTAACTATTTTGGACAATATAGTTGCTACTAGAGAAAATATGAAAGGTATTAAAGACGAACATCAACAAAAAGTTAAAATAACTAAGATAATATATTTTTCAGTGATTTTCTTCTTTTCTATTCTTTCAATTTTCAGTACCACAATTTTAGCACTTTACTTAAATAACAATGATTCTTCAGGAATCAAACATTTAGTAGGGTTTATGGAGGTATTCACATTCTTTTTAATGATATTTGACTATCTTTTATGAGTGTGAAGCGCTCCTGTTAGAAATGTAAAAAAACATAAATATCCAAGAATTTTCTTTGTGTTTTCTGTCTTATCTTTTAATTTAATATTATCAATATTACCTTCATTATATTCTATTGATTTATTAACACCAACAGAACTAAATATTTCTTGAATAACATTATTAAAAAGTTTTAAATTTTTAAGAATGATTAGAATAATTTTATTATTAAATTTATTTTCATCATTTTCTTCATTATTTTCTGTTTTTAAAACACAAAAAACAATTTTAACCAATATTTTTGTTTTTATAATAATTGTTATTTTACTCTTCTCTTTAATTATTTTAGATGCAGAGTTAGATTATATTAAAAACAATAAAATACCAGAAGAAGATTTAGGCAGTTATGTAAATACGTTTCCTAAAGCTATTTATTTTACTACCATTACTTTAACCACTATTGGATATGGAGATATAACCCCTCATTCTGATATTGCTAGAAGTTTAGTAGTAATTATGTCAATTATAGGTATAGCTATCTTTGCAATCCCTTCCGGGGTTATTGCAGGAGCATTTTTATCAAAAGTGCAAACTAAAATTGAAAAAAAAGAAAAACATAAAAATACCAAAAATACAGAAAAACAAAACAAAAACGAATCAAATAACCAAAATAGTGATAAATAATTATTTGAACATAAACAAAGAAAAACACAAGTTATTTAAACTTGTGTTTTTTAGTAAGCTTTTGCAAAAAGAACATATCTTTTTGAAGGTTTTTGTGAAAACATACATAATCCTTCATCAACTGGCTTTAAATATTTAAATGGAATACATCTAGAAGTAGCACCAGTTTCTTTTTGAATCATTTCTTCTTCTTTTTCATCGCCATTAAATGCAGTAATGACAAATTTATTTTTAGCAATTTCTTTTTTGAAATCTTCATAGTTATTTACAACTACTGTATTGTCTTCAAGTCTTTTTTTAGCTTTTTGATACATACTATCTTGAATTTCAATTAATTTGTCTTCAAGGTAATCTCTTAAAATAGAAATTTTTACTTTTTCTTTTTGTAATGTATCTCTTCTAACTACTGTAACTACACCTTCTTCAACATCTTTAGGTCCTATTTCCACTCTGATAGGAACTCCTTGAATTTCTGAATTAGCTGCTTTATAGCCCGGTTGATTGTCACTTCTATCTACTCTAACTTTTAGTTTTTTAGCTAGTCATTTTTCTAATTGATTTACTGTTTTTGATACTTGTGGATTTTTATTTGCAAAAAGTTCAAGAATATCAACTTGAATTGGAGCTATTCTTGGTGGGATTACAATTCCAGAATCATCTCCGTGAGTCATAATTAAAGCACCTAATAATCTCGTAGATAAACCTCAAGATGTTTGATAAGCAAATTCATCTTTATTATCTTTATTTGTAAAAATAATTTTGAAAGCACGTGAAAAATTTTGAGCTAAATAATGGGAAGTTCCTGATTGAAGCGCTTTTCCATCCTTCATCATAGCTTCAATTGTATAAGTAGAACAAGCTCCTGCAAATTTTTCTCTTGGTGTTTTTTTACCAACAACTGTAGGAATAGCTAAATATTTTTTTAAAAATCTTTCATAGAGTTTAATCATATCTCTTGTGAATTTTCTAGCTTCCATGGCATCAGAGTGAACTGTATGTCCTTCTTGTCATAAAAATTCACTAGTTCTTAAAAAAGGATTTGTTGTTTTTTCTCATCTCATAACTGAAGTTCATTGGTTATAAATTAAAGGCAAATCCTTATAAGATTCAATATTTTTTTTAAACAAATCAGCAAATAAAACTTCACTGGTAGGTCTAATATACAGATTATTGTGTAATTTTTTATCACCAATATGTGTTACGGTAACTAACTCAGGAGCAAAACCCGCAACATGTTCTTTTTCTGTATTAATAAAGAAATCAGGAATTAACATTGGCAAATAAACATTTTGAATTCCTTTTTCTTTAAATAATTTATTCATTTCTGTTTGAATATTTTCTCAAATAGCATAAGAATTAGGTTTAAAAATTATAGTTCCTTTTACAGGACCATATTCGATTAATTCTCCATTTTTTATAACATCTACATATCACTGTGCAAAGTTTTCTTTTCAAGGTGTAATTTTATCAAGTTTTTTCATATGTATAATTTTATATTTTTTTAGTAAAAAACAAAATAAAAAATTGTTTTTTTAATATTATTTTAACTTTTTGAAAAAAGGTACTTATTAAATAAAAAATTCAACCATTATGGTTTTGGTTGAATTTTTGTTTTTAAATTATTTATTTTTTGTTTGAGATTTAAAAATATAATTGTAAATTTCTTGATAATTAGAAACTGGATGGAAAGTAATGTTTTCTTTAACTTCTTCAGCTAAATCAACAATATTTTTTTCATTATCTTTAGGAATGAAAATAGTTTTAATACCAAATTTATATGCTGCAAGAGTTTTCTCTTTTAAACCACCAATTGCTAATACTTTTCCTCTTAAAGTTATCTCTCCTGTCATTCCTATTGTTGGAGAAACAGGTTTTTTAGCTAAAGCAGAAATAATTGCAGTAGTAAAAGTTACACCAGCAGAAGGCCCATCTTTTGGGACTGCACCTTCAGGAACGTGGATATGAATTTGATTATTTTCGAAATCAAAATCAATACCAAATTCTTTAGCATTTGCACGAACATAACTAATAGCTATTTCTGCAGATTCTCTCATAACATCTTTTAACTGACCAGTTAATTTTATTTCAGCTTTTGTAGAAGGAACGGTGTTAACTTCTATTGACAATGTTGAACCACCATAAGCAGTATAAGCTAATCCATTAACTATCCCTATTTGTGGTTTAGTTTCGTTTATATCATCTGAGAATTTTTCAATTCCAAGCATATCTGTTACTACTTTTTTATCAACTATAAAATCTTTATCTTTGCTAATTTCATTTTTTAATAGTTTAACGATAATTTTTCTAGCAATTTTATCTAAATTTCTTTTTAAATCTCTTACTCCCGCTTCTCTTGTATAAGATTTAATAATATATTCAATTGTTTCTTGATCGATATTAAAGTATTTTTTGTCTAATTGAGTTTCACTTAAAACTTTATCTAATAAATGATTTTTAACAATTTCTTTTTTTTCTAATAAAGTATAGGAAGATAATTCAATAATTTCCATTCTATCTGCAAGAGCTTCAGGAATACCATCAAAGTAATTTGCAGTTGCAATAAAAATAACTTTAGATAAATCGTATTCTGTTTCTAAATAATGATCTTGGAAAAATTTGTTTTGTTCTGGATCTAAAACCTCTAACATTGCTGATGCAGGATCTCCTCTAAAATCTGAAGACATTTTATCAATTTCATCTAACAAGATAACTGGATTAGAAACACCTGCTTTTTTAATGGCATTAATTATTTTTCCTGGCATAGCTCCAACATAAGTTCTTCTATGTCCTCTAATTTCTGATTCATCTCTAACTCCACCAAGAGAAATTTTTATCATTTTTCTTCCAATAGCATCAGAAATAGATTGAGCAATGGAAGTCTTTCCTGTTCCTGGAGGACCAACTAAAGTTAAAATAGGCATATTATTATTTAATTTATTTGAATGTTTATCAAATAAACTTAAATCTAAAGCAGCATTTTCTGTAGGCAATGGTTTAATAATATTTAATTTTTTTTCATCATTTTTATTTTTTATGTTAGTTAAAACAGCAAGAAATTCTAAAATTCTTTCTTTAACATCTTTTAAACCAAAGTGTTTTTTTGCTAATTCTTTGGATGCCTGTTCTATGTCTAAATGATCAATTTTTACTTTTCTTCAAGGTAAATTATAAATTAAATCTAAATAATTTTTAGTTACATTCGCTTCAGGAGAGCTAGACATCATTCCTTTTAATTTTCTTGTTTCATTTTTAATTATTTCTCTTACTTCTATAGGAAATTTATTTTCATCATCTTTTTTAAACAATTCTTTTTCATTTTTTTCTTCTTGAGAATCTTCATCCCCTAATGTTTGACGAATTGCTCTCATTTTTTCTCTTAAAATAAATTCTTTTTGTTGTTTATCAAGAGTTTTTTTCATTTTATTTTCTATTTCATTAACAATTGCTCTTTCTTGAATCAAACTATTAATAAAATCTGCCATTGCTGCTAATCTTTGTAAATTATCTGTTGCAAAAATTAAACGTTTTTTATATTCTTTTGGTAAATCTACTTCTTCAGCAATTGCTAAAAGTGGAAAAATGATTTCATTTTCATCCATTAAATTTTTTAATGAAAAAAGTGGTTCAAAAAATTCTTTAATTGGTTTTAAAAAGGAATGATTTGAAAATTCTTCTTCCATTTTTCTAATACCTGCTTTTACAGCACCAAGACTAGAAGAATTAAATTTTATAAATTCTGCATCAACATCTTGACCAATAATTCTACTAAAACTTTTATCTACTGGAGAAAAAGAATTAATTTTAACTTTTTGAGCTGTTGGTAACATATTTAATTCAACAAAAGTTTTCATTTCTCTTTTGATATCAATTATTCTCCAAACTATACCAACTTTTTCTTCATCAGGAATTACTTCCATATTCATTGTAGAGTCGATTCATAAATCAAAATGAGAAATAACTACAGGAAAACCTTCACTTAAATCATTATTTTTCCCGTATTTTTCCCTTTCTTTTCATAAAAATTTAAATTCTTGTTCATCAAGTCTAATTACTTTTTTAGTAAAAAGAAAGACTTCATCGAAATTTAATAATAACATTTTGTTTTTTGTTTTATTTTGCATATCTCCCCTTTGCTTAATTTAATTATTTAATTATACAATAAATAAAATTATATAATAAAAATTAGCACTCTATAATAAAAAGTGCTAATTTTTTTAAAATCTATTTTAATCTTTTCATTTTAATGAATTAAGTGCTGCTTTTAATGCTGCAACTTTTTTATCATCAGAAAGTCCGTAATATCCTTCTGCAAGTCCTTCTTCAAATCCACCATATGAAGCATTACCACCAATTAGAACATATCCTTCTGCTCAAGTTTCATTTTCGTGAGTTACTTGACCATCTGTGCCTTTTGTATATTTAATTCCTTTTGTATTAACATCAAAGTTACCAAATAATTTTTTTGTTGTTTCTAATACGGTTTTTCTATCTTCATTAGATTTTTTAGCTGATGCTAAATCATTGAAATCATCGAAGTTATCTCCAACTCTCATAACAACTTTAAAGGAAACAGCATTTGCTCCTGTTTGTTCTGTGCTTAAATCTAATTTTTTAGAACTTACTAAATTCATTCTTTCTTCTTTTGCGGATTTTACTCTTTTTCCATCAGAATCTTTTTTAATATGATTTCATGGTTTGTCTTGACTTAAATCAACCCCTTGCATTCATCAAATTCATTTTGGCATATATTTTGCTTCTAATCCTTCAGTTACTAAATTTGCTTTTGTGGGTTCTAGTTGATTTTCTTGTTCTCTATTTGAGTTGAACATAACAACTCCACCTTTTGATCATACATGTTTAATGAATTCAATAGCTCCTGCTATTTTTTTAGCTTTTTTATCTTGAACAAATTCATTTCATGAATCTGCATTAAATGTTTGTTTATGTAATACTAAGTAATTTTGGTAAGCATAGTTATTTAAAACTGTTTCATCTAAATCCATAAATACAACTGGAATAGATTTTCCTTCTGTTGTATTTGTAACAGTTACATGGTCTCCGTTTGTTTGTACTTTATCAAGTTCAAAAACACTTTTTTGTCCTTCTACTAAAGTATCGAATTGTTTCATTGCTGATTGGTATAAAGTGTATGCCATAGCATCTTTTTCTGCTGAAACTGAATTTCAAACATTAGTTAATCATCTTTGATTATCTAAAATGTTTTTATCTTCAGAATTTTGGTTAGTTGAATTTTGATTTGTTGTTTTTTCACCACAAGAAACAACGGTTGCAAAAGCGATTGCTGGTGTTAACACTAGACTTGATTTAATTAAAATATTCTTTAATTTCATTTTTCTCCTTAAAAATATTAATTTTTGATTACATATAAAATTATAGAAAAATATGAATAATTTTTATAAAATAAAATCAAAAAGTTGCATTTTTTATGAATTTTTATGGAAAAATTCATTTTATGCCCTTTTAGTTAATTAAATTTTGAGTCCGTTTCAATAAAAAAACATCATATTTTGTTTTTTAAATATGATGTTTTTGTTTTCTGTGATTTTTATAATAAGTTTCTAAAAATACAATAATTCCAAAGGTTAATATTGAAGAAAGAAGGTAATTAGCTAAATTAAATGGAATAAAAGTAATTAAAGAAACTGTAAAATATTCAGTTAAATATTCTTTATAACTCATTTTTAAACCATATAAATAAAAATATGGTCAATTAAAAACAAAAATATTTAATGTGGTAATTACAATAGTTGTAACTATAATAGATAAAACTAAAGATAAAACAATAAACCAATTTTTATTTTTAATTATTTTTTCAAAAAGTTTTTTAAACAAGAAAAAACTAAATATAAAGATCAAGTTTGCTACTAATAAAATAAAATGTCCCAAATAACCCGTTGCATCTATATTTAATTGAATTACTGGTCCTAAAAGAAATCTTATTAATAAAGCAATTAAAGTATATCTATAACGCAAAAAGAACGCGATTGGAAATATAAAGATAATTGATAGGTCAATTTTTAAACCAAAATCCCCAAGTGGTCACGCTATATATTTACTTAGAAAAAGAGCTATTAAAGATAAACAAAGAAAAATAGCTGTAAATACAATTGAAAACACAACTCTTTCTTTGGAGTAAGAAAAGTTTTTATGCATTTAATAAATAACTTAATCCAATAAGTGCTGAATTGTCCTTTAATTTATCAAATTTAAACTTAACTTGTTTAAATTGTTGTTTATCACAAAGTGTTTTTGCCATTTTAATAGCTTCTTTTACAAAGAAACTGTTTTTGTGAGTTACTGAACCTCCAAAAACAATTAAATTCGGAGCTAAAATCCCTATAAATGTAGCAATAGTTTTAGCTAAAGTTATAACAGATTCATTATAAACTCTTTCAAAAGTTTCATCTTTGTTGTAATTTTCTAAAACTTCTTTTGCATCTACTTTTTTATCTTTTAATTGACTAGCTCTTAGTGCAAAACCTGTTCCAGAAACAAATAGTTCTGCAGCATATTTAGATAAATGAAATGTGCTAAAAAGTGGTTCTCCAAGAGGAATTCTAGCAATTTCTTGTCCTAAATGATTTACTCCAGTGTAAATTTGGTTGTTAATAACTAATCCTGCACCAAATCCTGTAGAAATGGTAAAAAATTGAGTTATATCTTCTTTATTTTGATTATAAAAATGATGGTTAGCTAAAGCCATAGCATTAGCGTCATTTTCAAAAACAATTTTTTCTAATTTAGTGTTATTTAAAAGGTATTCTTTAACATTTAAATTTTTTCAACCTTTTAAATTAGGAGTGTTAAAGATGATACCATCTTTGTAGTTAGCAGGCCCTGGAATGCAAACTGCTAATTTATTAATTTCATATGTATTGATAAGTTTAACTATTTTATCAAGTGTTTCTTGTCAGTTAGTTGTGTTTGTTTGAAATTTAATTTTTTTTGTAATTTTGTGTTCTTTTATTAAAGCGAAACGAACATTAGTTCCGCCAATATCAACTGTTGCAAATTTATTCATTATTTTGTACCGAAAATCCTATCTCCTGCATCTCCAAGACCAGGTAATATATATTTTTTATCATTTAATTTTTCGTCTTTTGCTGCTAAAAAGATTTTAACATCTGGATGTTTAGAAGAAACATGATTAATTCCTTCTTGCACACCAACAAGACAAACTAAATTTATATTTTTAAATCCATCAGCTTTTAATCTACTAATAGAATCTACTGCTGATGTTCCAGTGGCAAGCATTGGATCTACCACTAAAATTAAAGAATCTTTAGAAACATTAGGTATTTTATAAAAGTATTCATGAACTTCAAAAGTTTTTTCATCTCTATAAACTCCAATATGTCCAACTCTTGATGTTGGAACAAGTGATAAAATTCCTTCTACCATCCCAAGACCAGCTCTTAAAATTGGTACTATGACAATTTCTTGTTCCATTTTTTGTCCAATGGTTTCCACTCCCACTGCTGTTTTAACTTTACAATCGACAGTTTTATAATCTCTTAAAATTTCATACACCATTAATGTTGAAATTTCTTTTAGTAATTCCCTAAATAAATGGTGTGTTGTGTTTTCGTCTCTCATTATTGTTAATTTTGTAGTAATTAGGGGGTGATTTAAAACTTTTACCATTTATATTTCTCCTTTATTTTTCTGTATATTTGGTTTTTTAATAGTTATTATTTTTATCTAAAGCTATTCCTTGCATAATTTGAACACCTGATGATGTTCCAAATCTTGTAGCACCAAGATCATACATTTTTTTCAAGTCTTCTAGACTTTTTACTCCACCGGCTGCTTTGATTTCAATTTTGTCTCCTACAACTTCTTTCATAATTTTAATATCTTCTTCTGAAGCACCTCTATATGAAAAACCTGTTGAAGTTTTAACAAATTCTGCTCCGGAAGCTAAAACTATTTCTGTTGCTTTTTTGATTTCGTCCTTAGTTAATAAAGCGGTTTCTACAATAACTTTTAAAATTTTAGAACCGATTTCTTTTTTAACTGCTTTAATATCGTTTAAAACAAATTCATATTGTTCGTCTTTTAATTTCCCGATATTAATAACCATATCAATTTCATCAGCTCCGTGGTTAACAGCGAGTTTTGCTTCTTGTGCTTTTGCTTGTGTAATCATTGCACCTAAAGGGAAACCAACCACTGCTGTGATTCCTACTTCAGAATTTTCTAATTTTTCTTTTACATATTTTACTCATGATGAGTTTACACAAACTGTTTTAAAACCGTATTCTTTTGCTTCAGCAACAAGTTTATTAATTTCTTTTGTTGTTCCTTCTGGTTTTAAATAAGTGTGATCAATTAATTTTGCTCAATTCATTTTTACTCCATTTTTTCTAAAATTATTTTATTTTCTACTGTTTGAGAATTTATTTTATATGAATCTTTTAATTCTTGAACTAATTCTTCATTTATTGGATTTGAAGAATATAGTGTGAATAAAAGATCGTTTTTATTAACTTTGTCATTTGTTTTTTTGTTAATTTGTATTCCTGCTTCAAAATCGATTGAATCTTCTTTTGTTTCCCTTCCTGCACCAAGTTTTGAAGCAACGATACCAAAATCTAATGCGGAAGTGATTTCCATATATCCATCTTTTTGGGCAAATACTTCTAATTTGTATTTTGGATTTCAAAAATCAGCAGCTTTCAATTTATCAACATCTCCGCCTTGGAATTTTACAAATTCATAAAATTTATCAAGTGCTTTACCGTTGTGAACTACTTCTTCAATCATTTTTAAAGCTTCTTGTTCATCGTTTGTAACTTTTGCTTGTTTTAGAATTGTAGAACAAGCAGAATAACATAGCTCAACAAAATCTTTTGGTCCATTACCTTTTAAAGTTTCAATAGCTTCTAAAACTTCATTTTTATTTCCAATAGCTTTTCCCATTGGTCTAGACATATTGGTTATTTCTACTCTAACATCTCTATTAAGTTGTTTTCCTATAGTAATCATTTGTTCGGATAATTTTTTTGCTTCTTCTAAATTACTCATAAAAGCACCATTTCCACATTTTACATCTAAAAGAATTGCATCTGAACCAGTTGCTAGTTTTTTAGACATAATTGAAGATGCAATAAGTGGAATTGATGATACATTTCCCGTAACATCTCTTAAAGCATAAAGTTTTTTATCAGCAGGAACTAAGTCATTGCTCTGTCCTATAACTGCAATTTTGATTTTATTTACTTGATTGATAAATTGTTCTTCAGTTAACTCAACTCCAAAACCTGGAATTGATTCTAACTTATCAATAGTTCCACCTGTATGTCCAAGTCCACGACCTGACATTTTAGCAACCGGAACACCTAAAGCTGCTATAATTGGACCTACTACTAAAGTTGTTTTATCACCAACACCACCAGTTGAATGCTTATCAACTTTTATTCCGTGAATTGAAGATAAATCAATTATTTTTCCTGATTTCATCATTTCTAAAGTAAATTTACCAATTTCTTTAGGTGTCATTCCTTTAAATAAAATTGTTGTTAGAAAGGAAGACATTTGATAATCTTTAATTTCTCCACTTACATAATTATGAATAATAAATTCAATTTCTTTATCTGTAAGTTCAAAACCTTCTCTTTTTTTTATTATTAAATCAACTATTCTCATTTTTTTCTCACTTTTCTTTTTTTAAAATAGACCAACCTAAAAGTTAGTCTATTTTTGTTTTATGCAAGTTCTAAAGCAATTTCCATCATTTGTAAAAATTTAGTTTCACGTTCTTCTGATGAAGTTTCTTCTTTTGTAATTAAATTATCTGAAATGGTTAATAAACAAGCAGCTTCTTTATTTAATTTTTTAGCATTTGCAAATAAAGCAAATGATTCCATTTCAACAGCAACTGCTTTTGTTAATTCAATTGTCTTATTTAATGGTCTAGAAGAGTAGAAAACATCAGATGAGTGAACTCTTCCTACATGTAAATTAATTCCTAATTTTAAAGCATTTTCTAATAATTGTGCATTTAATTTTTTAGATGGTTCTAATAAATGTGTATTTTCTCCAAGCACAAGTTGTGAAAATGCGTGTGAATCTGAATAAGCACTATCAGCTAATAAAACATCGTATAATTTTAAATCTGCTGTATAAGCTCCTGCAGAACCTATTCTTACAATTCTATCTACATCATAAAATTTAAATAATTCATATGAGTAAATTCCAATTGATGGGACTCCCATTCCTGATGCAGCGATTGTAATTGGTTTTCCTTTGTATAATCCAGTGTACATAAACATATTTCTAACTGTATTTACAAGTTCAACATTTGTTAAAAATTTTTCAGCAATAAATTTTGCTCTTAATGGATCTCCAGGCATTAAAACTGTTTTAGCAATTTTCCCTGGTTTTGCATTAATATGTGGGGTCATTTTTTCTCCTTAATTTAACTAATTTATTATTACTATTATACAATAAAGTTATCTAAAAGTTTTTAAATTTATCTAAAAAGAAATATAAAATAAATAAAAAACTTCTTGGGAAAAAGAAGTTTAATTTATATTATTTTTTTAGAATTTTTGTCATTTCTTTCACATATAAAAATCCAGAAAATAAAGAGAAAATAAGTGCTATAAAAAGCGGGATATTTACAACTCAGTAGATTCAAACTCAGTTTGTATTATTAATAAAAAATGGTGTTATTCAGAAAAGGAAAGGAATAGCAAAGCTTTGAATAAAGGTTTTTCATTTTCCTCAAATAGAAGCACTAATATTTAAATTATTTTTTGCTGCTAAATTTCTACATCCATCCACAACAATATCTCTAACAATGAAAACAATTACTACTCAAATTTCTGTAAAATTAAATAGTCCTAAAAATATTAATGCAGTTGTTGTGATAACTTTATCTGCAATTGGATCAAATAGTTTTCCAAAATTGCTAACTACATTTCATTTTCTTGCTAAATATCCGTCTAAAAAGTCTGTAAACATTGCAAGCAAGAAGATGATAACAGAAACTGCTAAAAGATGAAAATTAATAAAACTATCTTTAAAGGCATATTTATAATGTGCATTATTGTAATAAATGACTAAAAGAATAACAAAAGGAATTCATAAAATCATTCTAAAAATAGTTAAATAATTGGGAATATTTTTCTTTTTAGACATTTGATAAAACCTCTTGCTTAAATTGTTCTTTTTTAGATAAATATTCTTCTGAATTTTTTTCTAAAAAGATTTTTTCCATATCTTTAAAATATTTTATTTCTTCTTGATTTTTTTTAGATCATAAATTTGATTTATTTTCAATTAAATTTAAAATATTTTGATGAATTGTAGTATCTCTTTCCAATTTATTATGAATAAAAATTTTTTTATATTTTTTTTCATGAGTGATTTCTTTTAATTGTTTTTCTGCAAAACTACGAATGTCCTTCATTTTTTTATCACCAACAGAAACTACAAATTTTTTTAAAAAGTCATCGTTAATTTCCATTATTGCATTCACTTTATATACAGATGCTTCAATTACTTCTTGCTCTATTTTATTTAATTCTGCTTTTTCTTTTTTGATTTTTTTTCTTTTGATTCTTTCTGAAATTATTTGAAATAAAAGAACTCCGATAATTAAAGCTAGTAAAACCCCAGCAATAACTCATATTGTTACTTGATCCATATTATTTTCTCCTTATATAAATTATATTAAATTAATAAGAATATTAAAATAGTTATACCAAAAAAGATAAAAGTTGAAGTTGCATCTGTTAAAGTTGCTAAAATAGGTGCAGACATAACAGCTGGATCTTTACCCATTCTTGCTGCTAATAAAGGTATTACAGAACCTAAAATTTTTGAAAAGATAATTACCAAAAACATTGATACAGAAGCTGCTGCTGAAATTATTAAAATATAGGCATATTTAGGTAATTTAGTAACAATTCCTTCACTGGATGTAATAAATTCTGTATTAAAAATATCTTTTGTTATCATAAAATAAATTACTAATCTTGAAAAATTGACTAGCATTAATATTAATCCAATAATTGCTCCAACATTAACTTCTTTGAAAAATACCTTTTTTAAATATCCTCTTTTTTCTATTTCCCCTAAAGAAAGGGCTCTTGTTATGGTAGTTGCTGATTGCGAACCAGCATTTCCAGCTGAACCCGAAATTACAGGAATTATCGAAACAATTGTTGAAATAAATATCCCTAGTCCTAAAGCTTTTAAACTTGAACTATTTTCAAGTGAATCGGTAAAAAGTTGAATAACAACTTGTGATAAAGTAGAACCTAACATCAAAATTATTAATCAAAATATTCTTGATTTTACAATGGTTAATACTTTAGTTTTTAAGTATTCTTCTTCAACTATCTTCGAACTAATTCCTGCCATTTTATAAATATCTTCTGTAGCTTCTTCTTGAAAAATATCAATAATATCATCTGAAGTCACCATTCCAACAAGCTTATTAGATGAATTCATTACCGGAATTACTGACATATCGTGTTCAGCAAAGATATTAGCAACTTCTTCTTTTGAGTCTGTTGTATAAACATTAGGAACTGCAAACATAATATCTTTAAGTTGGTAAGATACTTTTGAAAAAACGATATCTTCTAAAGTTAAAGCACCAACTAATTTTTTATTTTTATTAACAATGTAGTAATAATGAGTTAACTCTACTTCATCTTTTTTATTTCTAATATATTCTAAAGCTTGTCCTGCGGTTCAATTTTCTTTTAAAGTTATAATGTCTACAGACATCACCGAACCAATTTGATCTTCATTATATCTTAAGATTCTGTTTAATGCTTTTCTTGTTTCCGGATCGATGTTTTTTAATATTTTTTGTGCTAAATTTTGTGGAATTTCTTCAATTAAATCTGCAATTTCATCTGTATAAAGTTCATCAACAATTTGATTAAGCATATCTTGAGAAAAATTATGAATCAAATTTTCTTGTATTTCAATTGGCAAATAAGAAAAAACATCTCCTGCTACTTCTGTATTTAACATTCTAAAGAAAATTATTCTATGAATATCATTTAATTTTTCTACCTCATCGGCGATTGTTACAATAGGAGTATTTTTCGAATATTCCCTAATCCAAGAAATATCTTTTTTTTCAATAGCATTTTCAATAGGTGTCATATTCTGCCCTCCTTTGTTTCTTAATTTTTAAGTTTTGTTTCTAAAATTTTTCTAAAATCATCTATTAAAACGTATTCAAATTTACCATTTTTTGCAATGGTAATTCCTCCTGTTTCTTCTGAAACAACAATAGTTGTTGAATCTGATTGTTCACTAATTCCCATTGCCGCTCTATGTCTAGAACCAAATTTATTATTAATTGATTTAGATGTTATTTTGTAATAGGTGGAAGCATAAATCATTTTATTTCCACGAATTATCACTGCTCCATCATGAAGTGGAGAGTTTTTATTAAATATAGAAAGTAAAAGTGAAGAAGAAATATTGGAATCAATTTTTATTCCATCTGTTCTTAAATTTTCAATATTATCGTGATTTTCTATAGTTATTATTGCTCCTGTTTTAGTTCTTGAAAGTTCATCAACTGCGTTTTTTAATTCTATTATTACTCTATTTTTATTAGAATCAGCTAATTCTCTGAATTTTGATTTTTTACTTTTTATATCTTTAATTAAAATTAATATTTCTTTTATTCCTATTGATAGAAATATTATAAAGACAAGTATAAAAGTAAGTATAACTAATGCTAACATTATTATTCTTTTTAAAAAAACGTATCTTAATAAATTTGATACGTTTTAATTTTTATTATTAAACTGCCAAGAAGAAAATTAATAATGATACTAATAAAAGTAATAGTAATATTCAGAAAATAAATCATAGAACATAGTTTGTTCTAGTTCAGATACTTTCTTTAGTTTGTTGTACGTTTTGAGTACCTGTATTAATATCTAAACTAGAAATTTCAACAACTTCAACATCAATTGCTTCTTTTGTAGATTTTTTAACTAAAACATATTCTTCATCTACATTTATTTTTTCATTAGTGTGGTAAACTAAAACCTTACCTGAAACAACTAAAGATTCAGAATTTTCATTTATTATTAGTTGTGGATTTTCTTTATTAGATACAACAGATGAAGTTTTTGGAGAAGAAATAATTGTTTGTTCTTCTTTTTCAATAGTTGAATATTTATTTAATTCAGCATTTCATTTAGCGATTTCTTGTTCTATATTATAACATTCTTGACATCCTTCTTTTGATTCCAAGTTTGTTACATGGTGAATATCTGATTTTTTGAATAAGATTTCGCATCCTGAACATTTTTCTTCTAATTCTACTTGATTTGCTTTTGCACAAGCTTCACAATCTGAAGAAATTTCTACTTTATTTTTTTCTTCTAAAGTTACAAAATCTTTTGATTTTTCTTCATTTTCAGCTAAAACTTGAGTTGAAGGTGATACGTTTGATTTAACAAATGAATCACAAATATTACATCCATTTATTAAATTTTGATTTTCAATTTCAAGTAATCTTAAACATTCATCACAATCTATATGTGACAATTCAACTTCTTTGTTTGTAGATGAAATAATTTCTTTATTATCATTTGCACTATAGTCACATTCTGAACAAGTTTGTTCATTTTCTTGTAGTTGACAACCTTTGCATTCTTCTTTTTCAATTTCTACATTATTTTCACATACTTCACATGAATTAGAGTTTGGTAAATCAGATGATATTTCTACAGCAGAAACAACTTTAGATGTATTTTCCTCTAAATCACATTCTTTACATTCATAACAGTCAGAACCAACTTCTGCTTCTAATTTGCATTCTAAACATTCTTCTTCAACAACAATATTTTCTTTTGTTTCTAAAATTGGAGTTTTTTCTTCTTCCAATTCGCAATTACATTTATTGTCATCTTCTTCTTCAAATTCAGAGCATTCTTTACATTCTGAACAATCTAAAGTTTCATCTTTTAATTCAACCACTTTGTTTGAATCTTCGATAGAAGAGGCAATTGCACACATTTCGCAATTACAATTTCCTTCTGCAACATTTGAAGAAGAATGAGAAACAACTTTCACTTCTTCTTTTTTAACTTCTTCAACTTTATTTCAAGTCTCTACACTTGCATCTAGTTTTTTGCACTCTTCACAATCATCAGAAACGTTTCATTCAACTTCTACTTCTTTTTTCTTAGGTTCAAAATGAACAATTTCAACTTCAACTTCTGAATCTTCTTCTTCACCAATTCTTGTTTTTATTGAACTAACAAAAATTCCGTTTTCTCTTAGTCACATTGTTGCATTTAATTTTAATGATTTGAAATAATTAATAGTTTCTTCTAAACTGTTAAAAACTAAATGATCTGGTTGTTTAGCTGCTTTAAATTGAAATTCAACTGTTTTTGTATTATGGTTTTCTACTTTAGAACAATAAAATTTTCTAATCATATTTCCTCTTTTTTAAAATTTTGTTTTCTATATTACTTTTAAAATTTTTATTTTGAATAAAAACTTTTAAATTTATTTTTATTTTTTAATATATAAAAATTTTACATTATTTTTTGAAAAAAGAAAGAAAATAAACACATTTTATAAAGAAAAAAACACAAAAAATGGTCTTTCTTAGTAATTGAGAACAAATTTACTGTTCTCTTTTATTTTTTCTTTTGGTTTTTTAACTCTTATTCTATATTTTCCAGAATAAGGAATTTTCAGTGAAATTTTCTCAACATTAGCTTTTTTGCTTGTTGAACTACCTATTTCTATTCAACCACCATCGTAAAAATCTAAAAATAAATCTAAGTCATTTTTAGAATAAAAAGTTTTTTTGTACTCTTTTCTTAAATATTCACTAGTTATATCACCAAATACAGGATTAGGTTGTCAGCTTGCTGCCACTTGACTCATTTTAAGTTCTAAATATTTTTGATATTTTTCTTTATCTCGCACTCCTTCTTGATCATATCAAAAAATAGTTAAATTTAAGTCTTGTTCCTTTAAAAAAGAGAATTCCTGTAAATATGCTATTTCATTTTCTTTTGATGTGTTCTCAATTTTAATAAGTTTAGACCTTTGATAGTTTTTAATGGACTTTTCAAAATCAAAAACTCCACTACCTATTTTAAGTCAAAAATTATTAAAATATTTTTCATTAAAATTTAAATTATTTTTAGCAGAAGAAAGCAAAGAATTAATTGCTAAAAGAGTTTTTTCTTTTAAATTTTTTCTTGTATCTTCAATAATCATTCTTGAAAATGTAGCTATTATTATTGCTGTTGCTAAATAAGCATCTTCCATACTACCTTCTTCAGTATTTGAAATTCAAGCAGTTGTTGCTACAATGCTTGCAGAAATTTTGCCATTTTTTGTTTTTTTATTTTCATACTGATTTTCTTTTTTTAAAGAATTAAAATCAACAATATTTCCTTTTAAACGAGTTCCTATATTTCCTACCAAAATAGAATTAAAACTATCTAAAAAAATATTATTTTCTTTATAAATTGCAGGAAAAAAATTACCTATATAATTAATATCTGAAAATTTTTCAAGAAATTTTAAAGCTTCTTCATTTTTTTCATCATTTTTATCAACCTGATCATAAAAATGAAAAATTCCTTTATTTTTTTCTGTATTAATCTTATTAAGAATGGTTTTATAATCATCTTCATTATTAAAATAATAAATATTGACTTTTGTTTTAGGGCTAATTTCACTTATAACTTGAATTAAAAATTTGTTTTTTTGACTAAATTTTTCTTTTTCTTGATTCTTTATTAAAAATGCTATATTTTGTGAATCTAAGTCAAAGTCTTTTTTAAAAGTTTCAATATAATTAATGTTACTGAATAACTTTTCTTTGTTTAATATAGAAATTTTATCTTTATTTTCATATTTTTGCACACCTGCTGAAAAACTGAAAAAAGGTAATAAAAAACAAATAAGTAAAAACATAATAATTCTAACAATTCTTTTTTTCATTCTATTTAATATTTCTTTTTTTGTGAAAAAATTTTAAAAAAATAAAAAAATAGGAAATTTTCTTTATTTTTCCTATTAATTTAAATTATTTTTTTATAATCAGTGATTCTTCAGTCATATATTTGGATTTTTGTATACCCATATAATCTAAAACTGTTGGTGCGATATTTGCTAATTTTCCATCTTTTAATTTTAAAGTTTTATCTGTTGTAATTAACATTACAGGTTGAGAAGTATGTTTTGTTGCTGGTTTACCATTTTCATCTTCTGTAATTTCGGCATTTCCATGATCTGCTGTTATAAATTGAATTGCATTGTTTTCTTCAACTCATTTTTTAATTCTTCCAAGTTGCTCATCTAAAATTTCGACTGCTTTTATTGCTGATTTTAAATTCCCTGTATGTCCAACCATATCTGGGTTAGCAAAATTCATAATCACAAGGTCAAATTCTTTTGCTCTTTCTAATAATTTATCAGTAATTTCTTTTGCAGACATTTGTGGAGCATCAGCATAAGATTCAACTTTTAAAGAAGGAACCATTATTCTTTCACTGTTTTTGTATTCTACATCATTACCACCATCCATAAAGAATGTTACATGAGCATATTTTTGAGTTTCTGCAAGTCTTAATTGTTTTAAACCTGCTTGTTCTATAACTTTTCCAATTGGTTCTTTTACTTCAGTTTCTTCAAATGCAATATTTGTTTCAATTCCTTCGTATTTCATCATTGAAACAAAATTATGTACATGAACTTGTTTTTCTGGCATAAAATCATAAAGATTAGTTCTTAAAATCAAATGACTTAATTGTCTTGCTCTATCTGGTCTAAAGTTAAAGAATATTACAGAGTTTTTATTTCTTAAAAAGTCATTTTTTTCAACTTCATAATTTACTGCTGGAACTAAAAATTCATCATAAATTCCTTTTTCATATTGTTGTTTTACATAATCAGTTACATCAGTAAATTTTTCATTAGAAAACCCTAAAATTGCATCATAAGCTTTCTCAACTCTTTCAAAAACTTTATCTCTATCCATTGCATAAAATCTTCCGGAAATAGAAGCTATTTTATAATCTGGATATTTAGAAAGTATTGCATTTAATTTTTCAAGTGATGTTAATATGGATTGTGGAGCAACGTCTCTTCCATCTCCAAATAAGTGAATAGAAACTTTTTTAACTCCATTTTCATGAGCTGCTTCCACTAATTCAAATAAATGATTTTCTAATGAATGCACTCCCCCTGGAGATAAAAGACCCATAATTTGTAAGGCTGTATTTGTTTTTTTTGAATTTTCAAAAGCACTTAAAAATTTTGGATTTTTCTTAAATTCTCCATCTTCTAAAGCTTTATTTATAAGGGATAATCCTGTATAAACAACAAAACCAGCCCCTATATTTAAATGTCCTACTTCACTATTACCCATTTGTCCTTTTGGCAATCCTACAAAATCTTCAGATGCTTGAATTATAGAATGAGGATAATTTTTAAAATATTCATCAAATGTAGGTGTTTTTGCTAATGCAAACGCATTTCCTTGTTTTTCTTCTCTTAAACCTAATCCATCAATAACTGTTAAAATAACTGGTTTTTTCATTTTTTCTCCTTATTTTTTAATTAAATTTTACCATTTTTATATTTTTTTAAATTCTTTTAAGTTTTATTTTATTTTACCACTGTTTGCAAGAGTAATTTGAGTTTAAAATTTAATACATTTTTTCGTTTCACTCATTATTAAACTTTTTAACCAAATATATTCATTTGTCTAAATTATTTTTTTTGATTTTAAAATATTTAATAATTAATTTTTTACTTATATTAACGTATAAATATAAAGAAGCTAAATCAAACATTAAATAATTTAGTCTAGTTCATTCAAAATCAATAAAATAAATATCGTTTTTTTTGTCTATTATAATATTTTTCTTCCTTAAATCTCCGTGAGAAAGTGTCATTTTTTCATTTTTGTATCCATTTAATAATTTAGTAATTTTCTTATCATTATGATTTCAAGTTTCCCAATTAAAAACTTCTATATCTTTTACTTTTAAAGACGAAAAATAATACAAATGTTCTAGAATTTTTCTTTGTTTTTTCTTTGTTAAAAAAATTTTTTCTAAATTTTCTCCTGAAATTCAAAATTTTATATAGTTACCTTCTTTGTAATAAACAAAATTATTTTTTTGTGTTTGTAAAAAGAAATTTTCTTCATTTTTTGAATTAACAATATTGTTTTTTTTAACTCTTATTTGTACTTTTTTATTTTCAAAATATCCAATATAAGTTTTATTATGATTTCCTTCATAAAAAAAAGAAATTTTTTTTAATTTTTTATTAATTTCTAATGGAAACTCTTTTAATTTCATATAAAAATTATATAATTAAAAAATGAAAATAAAGATAAATAATGGGTATACAAATATTTCATATAAAGAAAATGACACTTTTCTTCAAGAAAAAAAATATAACGAATTTAATCACAAAATAAATTATGAAAACTTAAGTGTTTTTGATTTTGTTCCTAAACTTTTAGAAAATTCAGATTCTTTATTAAAATATGAGTGAATTGATGGAAAAAATATAGAAATTACAAATGAAAATTTAATAAACATTGCTAATTTAATGAAAAAAATACATACTTCCAAAGTAGAAATGCCTAATTCAAATCATGCAGCAAGAATTAAAAAATATAGAGAAATATTGAAAAATAAAAACATTAATATTCCAATAATTAATGAATATTATAAAAAAATCAATTTAATTTTGAGAAATATGAAAAAAGATACACCTCTTCATAATGATTTGTGAGCAAATAATATTATTATTGATCCAAATAATAAAATTTGAATCATAGATTGAGAATATGCTTCAAAAGGTGATAAACATTTTGATTTAGCTTATTTCATTGAATCATCAAGATTAAGTGATGAACAGGAAACTATTTTTTTAAACACTTATGATTCTTATGACTACGAATTTGTTTTACAACACAGAATTTTGGTTCTTTATTTAATCATTTTATGAGTAAATGCTCAAGAAACAAAACCTTTTGATGACAAAGAATTTATAGACAAAATTAAAGTTGTATCAAAAACTTTAGAAGAAAGACAAAGAGAATGAAAAAGAACAAAATAACAACTTGTTCTTTTTATTTTTCTTTTAAAATTTTATCTCACTTTCTTGGAAAACCAATTGGAGTAGAGTGTAATTTGTGAAAATTAATAGTAAAATTTTGTTTATCTTCAAAAATTTTTAATTCATTTACATTAATTTCTTCATTGAATTTTTGAGTTAAATTCACAGAACTTTGAACTTCTTCTTGTGCTTTAGGACCTTTTAAAAAACTAAAAAATGCACCTTTTTTACCTAAATGATGAGTTATTTCAAATAATCTTTTAAAGTCCATAACTGCTCTTGCACAAACAAAATCAAAAACTTCTTTTTCTTTAGATTCTTCTGCTCTTAATGGAAAAATTTCCATATTTAAATCTAATTCTTCTTTTACTATATTTAAAAAATTTACTCTCTTTTTTAAAGGTTCATAAATAGTTAATTTAATATTAGGTTTAGTTATTAAAAAGGGAACTGAAGGAAATCCTGCACCTGCACCAACATCCAGAAAATGATTTTTTTCTGTAGTTATTTTATTAGCAAAACTTTCTTTCATGAAAAGGAGCGATTCATAAATCCCTTCTTTTCAAAGAACGTCTCCGCTAAATCCTGTTAAATTCATAACCTTATTTTTTTCTTCTATTAAATTTACATATTTTTCTAGTGTTTTAAAATTGTCTTCATTATTTACAAAAATACGGGTTTTTTCTTTATAGAAGTTCATTTTTGAAACCTTTATAAATATCTGAAACAGATGATTTATTAATTGTTGCTATAATAACTTCTGATATAAAATCACAAAGTGAAACTATTTCTATTTTTGAAAATTTACTTAATTTTGGTTTTTCAATAGAATCAGTTATTATAACTTTATCTACAAACGGACTTTCTTCAAACATTTCAAATCCACGGGAAAAAATTCCATGAGTAGCTACTATTGTAACACTTTTTGCTCCGTGTTCTTTTACTGTTTGAGCTGCTTTTAAAATGGTTCCACCTGTATCAATAATATCATCAACTATAATTGCATGCTCTTCATCGACAGTTCCAATTATACCAAGAACTTCTGTTTGATTTGTTCCTACTCTTCTTTTATCGATAATAGCGATTTTAACTGAATTTGATAGCAATTCAGATAAAATTCTTGCTCTAACAGCTCCACCATGATCTGGTGAAACAACTGTAAAAGAGTGTTTTTTCTGTTTAATTCTTTTTGCAAGAACATATTGCCCTCTTAAATCATCTAAAGGTATATTGAAAAAACCTTGAATTGATGGATTATGTAAGTCGACAGTGATTATTTTTGTAGCACCAGCAGTTTCTAATAAATTTGCAACTAATTTTGCAGCAATTGGTTGTCTTCCTTTTGCTTTTCTATCTTGTCTTGCATAACCATAATATGATAAAATTACAGTTATTTCTTTTGCACTTGCTCTTTTTAATGAATCAATAAAAATTAAAAGTTCCATAATATTGTCATTTACTGGTGTATGGGTACTTGCAACTATGAAAACATTTGAATTTCTTACAGTTTCAGCTGAATTAAGCATAACTTCTCCATCAGCAAAAACCTCTTTTTTAATTGGTGTTAATGGTAAATTTACCTTTTGTGAAATTTTTTTAGCTAGATTTAAGGAATTTTCCATTCCAAATAGAACATTTCGTTCGTTTATTAGCATTTTTTCTCCTTTGTTGTAAAATTGAATTATTATTTAAATTATAAACTTAAAAGAAAGAAAAAAAAGAATTAAGGAATAAAAATGGCTAATTTTAGATTTAGTGAATTAAAAACCAAGCATAAAGACGTTTTTTTAAATACAAATTTTGAAAATAATCCAATAAGTTTTTCAAAAATTGAAATTTCTGAAGAAAATTTTCCTAAAATTATAAACTTCTTAAAAGAACTAACTAAAAAAGAAGCAGATGATGAGTTTTTAAAAGGTAAAATTTTATTTTTAATAGATGAAGATGGTGAATTTGATGAAATAGCAGCTTGATTTAATATAAGAAAAAGTAACGATTCAAATAATGAAATTATTAATAATTTTGGTAACATTGGTTATTGAGTTAATCCAAAATTAAGACAAAGAGGAATTGGAACCTTATGTTTAGAAAAAGCACTTGAATTGATAAAAAATGAATATAATCTAGATACTTGTTTTATAACAGCAGATAAAACTAACTTATTTTCACAAAAAATAATTGAAAAATTTAATCCTTTTTTTAAAAAAGAAATTAAAAGAGAAAAAGAATCTACTTTCTTTTATAAATTAAGTACCAATATTATGGAAAATAATCTAATTGACTTACATGCTCATCCATTTAAAGAATATTATCAAAATCCTTCACAAGAAATTCAAGAAAATTTTAAAAATGGCATTTATAAAATGTTTTTCGTTTCAACTAATTGAAACGAAAATACAGAAATTATGCAGGAATTTGGAAAACATAAAAATGTTTTTCCAGTTCTTGGGATACATCCTAATACTGTTTCTATTAATGATGATTATGAAAATTTAGATAAATTAATAACAAAAGACATTGTAGCAATAGGTGAAGTTGGTTTGGATTTTTATTATGAAGATAATCCATCTAAAGATATTCAAATTAATTCTTTAATTAAACAAATTGAGATTGCAAAAAAACATGATTTACCTGTAATTTTACATATTAGGGATGCTTTTGAAGATATATATGAAATTATTAAAAAATATAAAAATGTTCCCTTCGTTTTTCACACTTATTCAGGCAACAGATTATGAACTGAAAAATTTCTTGAATTTAAAAATGTTTACTTTTCTTTTTCAGGTGTTATAACTTTTAAAAAAAATGTTGAGTCAAGAAAAGTGATAGAAATGATTCCTTTAGAAAGAATTTTTACAGAAACAGATGCTCCTTATTTAACTCCAGAACCTTTTCGTTCTGAAACTAATCATTCTCACTATGTAAAATATACACTCGAAACAATAAGTTTAATAAAAGGAATTTCAAAAGAAAAAATGAAACAAATTATTTTAAATAATGTTAAAAGAGTCTTTGGGGTATAAAATAATGAATAAAGAAATTAGAGCTAAAAAACAATTGGGACAAAATTTTTTAATTGACAAAAATATTATCAATAAAATTATAGAAATAGCAAATGTAGAAAATAAAGAAATCATAGAAATAGGACCAGGACAAGGTGCTTTAACTGAAATCCTTGTTTCAAAAGCAAAAAATTTAACTGCTTTTGAAATTGATAATGATATGATAGAAATTTTAAAAAACAAGATAACAAGCAAAAATTTTAATTTAATTCATAATGATTTTTTAAAAGAAGAAATTTCTTTTGATTCAAAAAAAGAAGTTGTTGCAAATTTACCTTACTATATCACAAGCAAAATTTTGTTTAAAATATTCGAAAATATAAATAGTTTTTCAAAATTAACAATAATGGTTCAAGATGAAGTTGCACAAAGAATCGTTTCAAAAAATAATAAAAGTGAATATGGAAAATTGTCAGTTAGTTGTCAATTTCTAGCAGATGTTACAAAAGAATTTATTGTTCCTCCTACTTGTTTTTTTCCAAAACCAAAAGTAAATTCTGCTATTATAACAATAAAAATTAAAGAAAATTTAGATCAAAATTATGTTAATGAATTTTTAGAATTTGTAAAACTTTGTTTTTCTATGAAAAGAAAAACCCTTTACAATAATTTAAAAAATAAATTTCCAAGTCAAGACATTTTAAATGTTTTTAAAGAAAATAATATTCTTGAAAACACAAGACCACAAGAATTAAATTGACAAACTTTTGAAAAGATTTTCAAAAGTTTTTACAGAAAGGGATAAATGCTATATTTAGATTTAGGAAATTCGCTTTTAAAAATTGGATTTTTAAACACAAACAAAGAATTAGAAATAGAAAAGATTCCAGTTGATAAAATGGATGAAAATACTTTAAATTCAAAACTAAAAGAAATCAAAAATAAAGGTTTTTCCTTTATAAATGCTTATTTTTCTTCAGTAAAGCCTGAAAAAAATATAATAATAGAAAATGTTTTAAAAGAAAATAATATTAAAATTCACCAAATAAAAAACCACGTATTTAAGTTAACAGATTTAATTATTAGTAATCAAATTAATCTTTCTGAGATTGGAACAGATATTTTACTAAATGCTTTTTATACAGCAAAACAATTTAAATCAGCAATAATTGTGTCTCTTGGAACAGCAACTGTTATTTCAAAAATATATAAAAAAGAAATTAAAGGAGTTGTGATTTTGCCAGGAATAGAAAAAGGACTAAATTCTCTTTTTAATTCAACTTCACAAATAAATAAAATCAACTTAAATGATAAAATTGATAAATCAATTGGGACAAACACAGTTGATGCTTTATCAATAGGTATAATAAACGGAAATTATTTTGCAATAAAAGGATTAATAGAGCAAATGAATAAAGAAAATCTTCCAGTATTTTTTACGGGTGGTAATATAAAATATCTAAAAAATAAAATCAAAGAAAAACAAAATATAATTGAAGAAATGGTTATTAAATCATTAAAACTACTTGCAGAAAGTTGTATAATTGAATAATGTTTAAATATTTGAATAAAGAAAAAATACTTACTTTTTTTATTGCAATTATTGAAATGCTAATAGCTACAAAAATAACTTTTTCTTTATACATTCCTGGATTAATTAATCAGTACATCCAAGAAAATAACAGTAAAGAATTTTATTTTTGAATTACAATAGAAGGGTGTTTGTTGTTTTTTGCAACAATTCTAGCATTTGTACGATTATTTTTAAAAAATAAAATTTTTAATAAAATTCAGTTTCATCTTAGAGAAGATATTTTAAGATCAACTGTTAATGAAAATCCAATGAATTTTGAAATAAAAACAAAAGGTAAATTTATTTCACAAATTCAAGATCAAATTCCAATAATTATTGAAAGGTTGTATTCTGCTTTTTTTAACTTATTTTTCAATATCGGAAGTATTATTTGTGCCATTATTTTAGCAGTAATTTCAAGTTGAAAACTAAGTATATTTATCCTTCTTTTTTCTTTTATTACAACAGTTATTCCTTTAATTATTTCTTCATTTAATTCAAAAAAATGAAAATTATTAATGAAAACTTTTGAAGAAGGAAATGTAAAACTATCTGCTTTTTTATCCACTTATAAAATGTTTTATTTTCTAGATGTTAGACACATTTTTCAAGAACAATTAAATAATTTAAACACAAAATTTAGAATGAAATTATTGAAAATATTTTCTATATTATTTTTGGTTGATGTTGTAACTTGATATGTAATAACAATAACTGATATTGCTCTATTAATAGTAACAGCTTATTTTATTCTTTTTGAAAATGAAATGGTTGCAAACATTATAATAATTCCTGCACTTAGCTTTAAAATTAGTTTATCCTTCAGAATCTCTTCATGATTCTTTGTGCATTATAAAAGTTTAAAAGAAAAATTAGAAGAATTCAAAAGTACACCAAAAAATGAAAAATTATTTTTCAAAGGAGATAATCCTAAATTTGAAGAATTAATAATAGAAAATTTAAGCTATTCTTATAATGAAAAAAATGTAATTTTTAAAGATTTTAACTTAAAAATAGAAAAAGGAAAAAAGTATTTAATCAAAGGACCGTCTGGTTCAGGGAAGTCTACTTTTTTAAATATAATTACTAAACAAATTAACGAATATAAAGGAAAAATCCTTTTAAATGGTTATGATTTAAAAGAAATTTCTCAACCTGAAGTTAATAACTTCTTTACTTATTTAGACTCAAAAGAATTTGTTTTCTTTGATACTGTTTATAATAATTTAACTCTTTGAGAACAAGGTATGAATAACGAAGCAAAAGAGGCATTGGAAAAAGTTAACTTAACAGAAATTTCTTTAGATTATGACATCAATTTAAACAATAGTTTATCAACAGGACAAAAGCAAAGAATTAATTTTGCAAGAACTTTTTTAAGAAACAAAAATCTTTTAATTTTAGATGAAGCACTTGCTAATATAGATAAAGAAAATATTGAATTAATTGAAAATTTCTTATTTCAAAATAAAGAATTAACAATTTTAAATATCAGTCACCATGCTGAAAATTATGAAATGTATGATTATATTATAGATATGGAGAAAATTAAAGATGAAATGATCGCTAAGAGCATCTAAAAAATATACAATTTTGTATATTATTGCTGAAATTATTAATGTTGTTTCAACACTTCTTTTTGGAATTTTAATGTCTTATGCTTCTTCTTTAATTTATGATGCAATTGTTCCTACAAATGATAAATATGCTTTTTTTAAAAGTTTTTTAATTGTTATTATATTTATTTTAGCAACTGATTTTTTTACTAAATTTTCCATTTGATGAAGAGTGCGACTTGAAGTTTATTTTAGAATGAAATTAATTAATAAATTAATAGAAAACGTGTTTAATAAATTTATAAATTCAACTGCTAAAAACAGTTATGAATTTGATAGTGCTAAAATTTTTAGTATTATTTTCAATGATAGCAATCTTGTTTTTGATCAAGTTATTTTAACAATGGTTAGAACAATCGGTTCCACAATTGGACTAATAGCTAGTTTAATTTCAGCAGGATTGATTAGTTTTTATTTAATTCCCATTATTTTAATTATTGTGTTTTTTTCAGTTCTGCTTTCTTTATTTTTCAATAAAAAACAAACAAAAAAACAAAAAGATTATTCCAATGCAAGAACTGAATTTTTACAAGTTATTGATAATTATTTAAATGGATTTAAAATTCTATTTTATAACAACAAAACTCATTTAATTTATCAAAACTCAAGAGAAAAAAATTGACAACTTTATAAAGCATCTTTAAAAGTTAACAACGCTCAAGCTTTAAATGAAATGATTCCTGAAAGAATTTTAAGAATACTACAATTTGTTTCAATAATCACTATGGCTATTTTATTATTTTTAAAAGTTCCACATATTACTATTTTTACTCTTACTTTTATTAATTTTCTATTTCCTAAACTAATTACCACTGTTCCTTCATATATTTCAGGAATCAAAAAAATAAAAACATCTAAAAAAATAATAGAAAAAATTGAATTTAATATTGAAAAAGATTTAGGAAATACTTTAGAAAAAGAAATAGAGAAAATTGAACTAAAAAATATTAATTTTAGTTACAAAAATGGAAAAAATTTAATTTTCAATAACTTTAATTTTAGTTTTGAACAAGGAAAAAAATACTTCATCAAAGGCGCTTCAGGAACAGGAAAATCTACATTATTAAAACTAATTCTTGGTATTGAGCAAGATTATGAAGGGCAAATCTTAGTTAACAAAGCAGATTTAAAAACTATTTCAGATAGTTCCTATAAAAATAAAATAACTTATTTAAATAGTGAAAATATCATTTTTGATGAAGAGATTTACAAAAATGTTTCTTTATGAGAACAAAACAATGATGAAAAAGTAATAGAAGCACTTAAAAAAGCTAATTTATGAAATGAAGTTCAGCAAAAAATTGAACACAAAGAGTCTGCCATTGCTTTATCTGAAGGACAAAAACAAAGATTATCACTTGCTAGAGTATTTTATTTAAATAGAAAATTCCTAGTTTTTGATGAGGTTTTTTCAAATTTAGATAAAAAAAATATAGAAATCATTTTAGATAGACTGATCGAAGATAAAGAAATAACCCTTATTTTAGTTAATCATAATTTAGATCTTAAACATTATGAAAAATTTGACAAAATAATAGATTTAAACAATTTATAAGGTTACAATGAAAAGAATAGAAAAAATAATTTCAGATAATTGCAATCTCTCTAGAACAGAAATTAAAAAGTTAATTTTAAAAGAACAAATTCTTGTAAATAATTCAAAAATTAAAGTAGGTCAATTATTTCAAGAAAGCTATTTACAAATTACAATTAACGGGAATTCTCTTTATTTAAGAGAAAAATTTATTTATATTTTACTAAATAAACCCGCAGGATATGTTTGTGCAAATAAAGATAATTTATATAAAACAGTTTTTGATTTACTTCCTGAATCTATTACTAATATAAAAAATTTACATACAATAGGAAGATTGGATTTAGATACAGAAGGACTGCTAATAATTACAAATGATGGTGAAAGCACTCATAATCTTTTATCACCTAAAAAACACATAATTAAAAAATATTATGTAGAGTTAGATAAAGAAATCAATTTTGATTTGTTAAAAGAAAAATTTGCACAAGGTTTTTATATTTCCCAAACCGAAAAAGTTAAACCTTCCTTTTTGGAATTAATAGAAAAAAATAAATGTTTTTTAAGTATTAGTGAAGGAAAATTTCATCAAGTAAAAAGGATGTTTCTTTCTTTTGATTATAAAGTTACATATTTAAAAAGAGTTAAATTCAACAACTTAAATCTCCCTGATGATTTGGAGTTAGGACAATATAAAATTATTAAAAAAGAAGATTTATTTTAATTATGATATATATATATATATATATACTCTTTGTTATTCTAAAACAATTACAAATTTTAAAAATTATTATTTCTTTTATGAAAATTATATATTTTAAAAAAATATTAAAAAAAGGTATTTTAATCAAAATTTACGCATAATTGCTTTTGAAGTCCCTATTTGTAAGACAATTTATAAGTATTTTTATATAATTAAAATATAAGGATTAATTATGCAAAAAAAGAAATTTAAAAAATATGTAATTCCTGCTTTTTTAGGTATTGCACCTGTTTTAGCAGTTGCTTGTAATGAAAAAGTAGAAGTAGAAAAATTCGATAATAATGATAAAGAAATAGAAATTAAAAAAATAGAAAATAAAACTACAGAAAATTCAGCTACTATTAAAGTTTTTTTAGAAAAACCCATTTCTCAAAATGGTAGTTTTTCTTTAACCTATGATAATCAAAATATTAATGGATACTTATCAAGCGATAAAAAAACTATAACATTTTTCATAAATAATTTATCATCAAATAAAATATATACTTTTGACATTAAATATAATGGAAAATCACTAAAAACTAAACAACAAGAAAAACAATTCTTCTTTAAAACTAAACAACAAGAAAAACAAGAAAATCCTAACTCCGGTATAAATAAACCACCTACAAAACCTAAGCCAGTAGAAAAACCAAAACTTCCAGAAACCCCAATTACGCCAACAAATCCAAAAAATAAAGATAATGAACCGAGTCAAGAGAAAAAAGATAATTTTACAATATCAAGCGTTTTTTGAAAAGATATCAATACAAACAACGTTACTTTAACTTTAAACTTTTCTAACTACACACTTTCTGTTGCAAACAAAAATAATCTTTTAGTAACTATTTCAGATGGACAAAATCATAATCAAAATCTTTCAATAACTGAATCACCTACATTTTCTATAACTTTTAATTCTCTTCAAGCAAATACAACTTATACTTTAACTTCTGTGTTGTTAAATGGAAATTCTTTATCTTTACCAAATGATAATTTAAGCATTACAACAGCAATGAAACAAAAAGAAATAGAACCTGAAACACCACCAAAAAAAGAGAAAAAAACTTATAATTTACAAAATACCACTATTTCTAATATTCAAACTAATAAAGCACAACTTACTATTTCTTTAGATACACCATTAGATTCATCTGATGCTGCTACTTTATCTCTTCAAGACACAAATGGACAAACTTTTGATTTTAGTAGTCCAAAATCAAACAATACAAATTTAACTTTTGATTTATATAATCTTAAAGCTAATACAACTTATTATCTTACTAATCTAGAAATAGGAACTCAAAATATTTCTTTAAATAATAAGTCTTTTACAACAACTAATAACAATGTAGAATTTAATGAAATAGACTATTCTCTTTTAGATTCATTTATAAAATATGATGAACAAGTAAGTAAATTTAATGAAAAAGATAATTTACACATTAAAGATATTTCTTTAATTGATAATAAAACTTTATGATTTGCTTTTGATCATTTACCTACTTTAAAAAATAACGATTTTACCTTTACATTTAACGGACACACTTATACAACCAAATATAATGGGACTTCCCAAAATATTTTAGTTAATGTAAATAATGCTAATTCAAATAATAGCATTTCTAATATAACTTATGGCGGAAATTCCATAGAATTTAGTAAAAATATCGTAAATATAAGCAAAACCGGAACAAGTGCTACATACTCTGTTGATTCTTTTAACATCAGCAATAATAAAGTTAATATCAATTTAAATTATTTACCTAATGTTACAAATAATAAATATCTCATTACAATAAAACCTGATGTAAATGCCTATGATGGAGACATAACAGTTGTAGGAACTTATAAAAATGGTCACATCGAATCTGAAAATATTATTAAATTTAATCAAGGATACAATAAATATATTCTAAGTGATGTGGTATCTCTAAATAATAATTATTCATTTAATGTTCCTGAAGAACTTTCATGACAATCTAATCAAACATTCAATCCAACCATTTCCAAAATACAGTTTGCTGTTGCAAATACTACAAGCAATACCTTTGTAGGAGCAATTAACATCAATGCAACTGATTCAGAAATGGAACAATTTAGAACTAAATATTTAAAACTCACTTTTGTAGATTTAGTGCAAAAAAATATTCCAACCGATAGTGAAAGTGACAAAAGAAGTTATGGATATACAGGTGATGGTGGTGATTGATTTGAAAGACAATTTCGTCAAGAAAATACCAAATCAATATTTTTAAATTTTGATGAACTTAAAAAATTCTCTTTTACTGGTTTAACTGAAGGAATTACTTGAAAACTAAATCAAGTACAAATTGTTAATAAATATGACTTATCATCAGTTATAGACTATGATGACAAAGGACAAGAAGGAAAACTAAAACATCGCAAATTAAGTCTAATTCAACAAAGTGGAATAACTGAATTAAAACCAACTTTAGATGTTTCACAAAATACATACAATGATGCACTTGGAGTTAATTTTATAGCAAATAATTTAAATACAATCAATAGTTATCAATACCAAGAATCACAGTTAACTAACAACATTAATGGAGATGTTCCAGAATCAATACCATTTAATTGACATAACTATACAACTTTAAACAATGCTTATTTAAAAAATACCTTATTTTTAACACATTATAGTGGAGATGTTAATTCATATCTAGCTGGTTCATATTCACAATATAACAATCCTTTACCTGTTGTACTATTTGATAATAATCAAGAATATAACTATGGAGCAATCAAAGAACATGCTCTTGATAAAGAAATGCACGAAAACTCCGATAGAACCGAATTTTATGTAGAAAAAGATCTTAGAAACTTTAAAAATTTAGACACTAGTAAAGAAGCAATTCTTAACTTTAGTTTTGTAGCAAGTCCAAAACAAGTTAACTTTAGACAATTTTCTTTTGGTAGTTTTGATTGAGCTGTTTCTTTTAGTTGAAATAAACTTAATGCAAGTAATAACAAAACTCTTTCAAACATAAAGATTAAACTTATAGGTAAAACTGAAGATTTATTAAAAGAAATAGGAAGAAAAATCGATTCAAATAGTAACTATCATTTAACATTAAATGACCAACAACTTGAAGATTTAATGAATAAACATCTTAAAGCCCAAGTTTCAATAAATGGAGATAAATTGAAAATCTCATTAATTGCTCGAGAAGGGCACATTAATAAAGATATGTATATTCACAATCTTTCTTCAAGTTATTCGACTTTTGTTGATAAAACTTGAAATTATCTATCTATTATGTATTTAAAAAATGGTGAAGCTTTTTCATATAAAAATGAGCACACTAAAGCAAAAAATCAATTAAAAATAGATGGATTTGAGTTTGATAAAGACACTAAGTTTAAAAGTGTTGGATACAATGATGCTGATAATCCTGTAAATGTTGAAGTTACAACCTGATATACAGATTCTTCGTCAAGAAACGAAATTCAAGATGATATTATCGCTAGATCATTTGGAACTTTTTATGGAACTGCTTGAATAATAGCAAAAGTTGATCCTGATAATGAAAATGATAATAGATACTATTTTGGAACAAATATTCACGTTCCTGTAAAATCAACTGGATTTATCTCAGCACCAAAACCACACACTTCTAAGGAAGATGTAGGTTTATTTTTAGGAGACTACTGAAATACAAATAATTCTGTTTTTTGAACATCAGAAAACAATGATAATAAAAGTGTAGATGGAAGTTTATCAAATATTAGTGCAAAAAACAGAACAGACTTTAAAATTCATATAATTGATATAAGTGAACTTCTTACATATTACAACGCTCATAAAAATGATCCAAATAAAGAAACTGATCCAAGATTTAAAGTTGCTGAACACGCGGCAAAATGAAAAAATCTAAGACATAATAAAGTATCTAAAATGGGTCGTTACTTACATCCAAACATGTATTACACAATGTATATGTCTTCTTTCCCTGGTTCTACTAGAGAACACACTAAAAAGAATATTCAAGTTCGTCAAAACTTTATTAGTGACATATTATTTTATCCAGGAAACTTAGTTCCTGAAGCAAAAACAGAAAAACTCGGTTTTATGAAAAAATTTATCTATTCAAATGGTGAAACTATTATGCCTAATTCAAGATTTCAATTAGCAGGCGGTTCTTCTGGAACAGGTTTATACGATCATGAAGGAAATTTCTTAGGAATTCATGCTAATGAAGAAAACGGAGAGGCATCTTCATATTTACTATCTTCACAAAGAATTAATTTCTTTGGTGAATTAAATGATTATAATAATAGTTCATTTGCTTACAAGATACAACGACTAAATCGTTTGTATCCTAAAAAATATAAAATGATTGATATTTTCAATCAATTTGAAAATCCAATTAAAAAATAAGGGGTAATGATGAAAAAAATGAAAAAATTACTTATTTCCAGTGCTCTTGTTACTACAACTTTGTCTGCAATAACAATTTCATGTGGAAATACAGAAGTAAAAAAGGAAGAAAACTTTGATGCAAAAGTGAAATCAGTTAATATATACAATAACTCTGCATTTGTTAAAATACAACTGCTTAAAACTTACAAAAATACAGATATTTCCGTATATTTAAGCAAACCATCACAATACGATATACCTAAAATTAGTATTTCTTCTGATATATTAACAATTAGTTTTCATAATCTAAAAGCTAATACTGAATATCAAATTGACAAAATTTTTGCTAAAAACAGTGAATTAAGATTCTCACAATCTGATAAATTAAAATTAAAATTTAAAACACCAAAAAACGAACAAAATCCTAAAACTGATGCAAGCATCTTGTCTGTTTATTCAGATTCCACTACTGCTCAAATTAATTTAAAATTAACTAATAAAAATTTAGATATAACTAAGTTATCTGCAACTCTAAATCCTGCTGCAAATGCTGTAATTACAAGAAAAAACGATGTAATTACTATTAGTTATAACAACCTTACCCCTAATACTGATTATAATTTATCACAACTAAAAATAGGTAATACTATTTTAAAATTATCTAACAGCGATCAAAATAAATTATTTTTTCATACAGAATCCATTAAGCAAGAACTACAAATTGCTCAACTATCACTTTCTGAAGATAATAGCAAATTATATGTAAAACTAGCAAACGCAAATTCATCAATGTTTAAAAACGAAGCAAAAATAAAATTAAAAAATATTGATACACTTATTACCTCAAAATCATACGATGAAAGCACAAATCTATTGACTTTTGACATTTCAAGTATTACAAAACCAGAAGATAATAAATTGGTAATTTCATATTTAGAAATTGCTAAAAATCAATATCATAGTAATTTATCAATTAATTTTAATACCCCTACTAATCAACCTCAACCTGAACCAAAACCAGAAACACCACCAGAAGATACTAAACCAATTGATCAAAATCCACCAACAAATAATAATCCTGAACCAAGCAAACCAAATACAGAAAAACCAAGACCAGAAACAGACCAATTTACCATAAATTCTATCGACGTAACAAATGTTGCAACTACATCAGCATCACTAAGAATTTCATTTACATCCGATAGTAAATTACATAATCCAAATATACACACTTTTGATGCAATGTTATCTGATTCTGCTAGTTTACAAGTTACAAACTATAGTGAAGGAAATAATTTATATTTAAATTTTAGCAACTTAACTTCTAATACTACTTATAAACTTTCATCATTAAAATTAAATAATGTTGCTTTGAACTTACCAGACACTAATCCAAATTTTACAACAACAAATGTTAGTGATGAAACATTTGTTAGTGAAAACTTTAAAAGAGTTTTTAATGAATCACATGTTTTTGGTTCATATAGCAAAGAATTATTAAATGCAAATACATATACAGATACAACTGATGCTACAATTAAAGCAGATAGTTCACTAAGTGACTATTTTTCCTTTATTGATAGCAGCGACTATAATCAAGTTTCAAATGATGTTTTAATTCCACAAAAAACAACTGATATTGTTAAATCTACAATCGCTAATAACGGCATTAAGTTAGAAATTAAAACTGTTAATTTAGTTAACAATACACAACTTACTTTAAAATATAAAAAAGCATCTAAAGAACAACTTGATACAGCAACTGAATCAAGTATAAGTGGCGCTGTAAATAATAATTTAGTAACTTTTTCAATTAGTGGTTTATCTACAAATGATTTTGTAAAAATAACAGGATTAAGCAACGACTCTAATCCAATAGAACATTTTAGTGGATTAAATATTGTTTATGAAAATAAAAACTATACAACCGAATCAAGTGCTTTTGAGTTTAGCAGTGAAACTAATTTTGAGGCTAAAAGATGATCAAATAATGGTGTTTCTCTTGAATTTTTTGCTACTAAAAAATCAGATGCAGATTCCAGTGTAGACTTTCCAAAGTACTTTATTAAATATAAACAAAATAATACATTTGGTTATAAAGAATTAAATCGTTCAGCAATAGATGGTTCAAGCAATGTTCGTAAATACAACACATATTTAGCACCAAATGAAGCATTCATTTTTGATAATTATGTAGGATTATCCTTACAAAAAAACTCTGGAAGTGATTCTAAATATTATGATGTAAAATACTTTCCTGGATTTAACAGTTCTTCTGGTCAACTTACTAATAATTACCAAAACCCTATTTTAAATGTTTTATCATCAAAGGTAGAAAACAACAAAGTTGTTGTTAGATATTCTGAGTCTATCCAAGATAGCATAAGTTCAATTAAGTTTTTAGTTAAAAATTTAAATCCATTTGATCCTTATTCTAAGCTTATTAATGCAACAGTTGATAAAACCAATAACAGTGCTTCGTTTGATGTATCAGTTCTACCTAAAAATATCTCTAATTACATTATTACAGCAGCACAATTAGGTGAACAACAAACAGGATTTTCATTTTTAGATAAATATAAATTTAGTACACCGATATCAACTAAAACCTTTAATTTATCTAGTTTTACAACTTATATTGATCAAAATAATAAGAAATTATATGGATCAGTGAAATTTAATTTTGATGCACAAGACTTAAAACTGTTCAAAAATAAATGAATAGTTTTTGAACTAAAACCTGAAATAAAAGAAGGCAATGCCGATGCATATCAATTTGTTTTACCTACAACTTTAAAATTAATTGTTCCTTTTGAAAAACTATGAAAATTCCAAATTTCTGGATATTTTGAAAATACAAAATACACCATTTCTAAAATCTATGCAACCGAAAAACAAAGAATGGATATGTATTATGATAAATTTGAAATTTCCAATAATACGGAAAAATCCTTTAGATATCATTTTAATTATTCATCAAAAGGAAGCAGTCCATATTTATTAACTAATAATTTCGAAGTTAACACCACTACTTCTTATAATGACAATGATTTAATAACTCAAAATAAAAACTTAACTGTTGATGATTTAATTGGATATTGATTAAATAAAGAAACAAAAAGCAAAATTCCTTATTCATTACAAAACCATTTTGCTTTAGTTGAATACGAAAGAATGTGAAAATATCGTACACTTGAAGATGATAGTACTTTAGCTAAAAAAGATTTTATACTTGTCGATGATACGGGAAAAGAACTTGATTATTACTTTTTTACACCACGTGAAATTCTTGCTAAAACTATTTTTAACTTTGGTGAAAATCACCATTCAATTTGAATAGAAAAAGATTTAGATGAATATAAAAACTGAGAAAATTTTCAAAATGAAACATATTTTACTTTTAGATTTGAATTAGAAAACACTAAAATTATTACAACTAAAACTAATCGAAATTCTTCAGTTCCAGTTCCCCGTGGGTTGTTATCCTTTGTAAATGTTTCAGTTTCTTTTAAAGAACTTTTAGAAAGACACACAATTGAAGATGCAAGTTTTACAATTACCGCAAGAAATGAAGATGCTTTATTTAATCAAACTCTAGCTGCAATGATGAAAGATAGATATTCCTTTAAAGTTACTTATGATCAAAATAATAAAAAGTTAAAATTAGAAGTAATTCCAAAAAATTCTGATATTTATTTCACAGATATTTTATCTGAGCATATTTTAGCAAATAAATCAACAGCTTTTGTTGGAAATGTCTTTCTAACTATGAACTATGTTGATAATAAAGTTAATCCAACTAAAAATCCTTCATATCTAGCAAAAGCACTAAAAGATTCGATGTCAATTTCACTCACTGAAACTATCCAATCACGTCAGCAAGCTGAAGAAGGAAAAAGAAACAATTCTTCCTATGATAAATTTCAACAAACATCAAAATTAAAAACTGAAGAAGGAATTGTTAAACGCCTTTATTTAGAAGATAAATTTGATGTATTAAACGATGTAAGAAAAAGAACTTTCGCTTTTGATTACCATGGAAGAGGAACATGGGGTTTATTCAACAAAGTAAAACCAGATGATCCAAACGATCATCGTTACTACATTGTCTCTAACTCCCATAATATCGATTTGCTAGATGATGGTTCTAGTCCTTCATGAGTAAGAGCAGGTCAATCACTAGATGGATTAAACATTGAAAAAAGAACAAGAAGTAATATCCTATCTCCTATTTTCTTAAATAGACCTACTGCTAATACACCTAATAAAGAACCCATTTTAGAAAATCATGGTTTAGGGCACAATATGATTAATAATTTAAGCATTGAAATGGTTTCACACTTTTTTGCAAATGGTAAATCTGATGAAGATTCCTATAAAGATCCTTACTTTCAAGATTTTCGCGATAACTATGGAAATCCACTTAGCAGAGGTGAAAAATATTCAGATATCACTGTTGCAATTATAGACATCTCTTGATTTGAAAATAATTTTGCAAACAAAAATATAGATAGCACTGATTTTACCTTTGAAGGTAAAAAACTCAGTGATGATCAAAAACGAATTATTAAATTCTTTTTAAACTGAAAAACTGCTAAAGAAATTAAAATTTCTAATGAATTATTACATCAAAATGCTTACAACAATTTAAATTGACTTGTTGGTTCTATGCCAGGACAAAATTCTAAAAACCCTGATTCTCCAGTAGGCAAAAACGGACAAACTCGTTTCCGTGAATATTTATTAGGAAACTTCAGATTCCAAGGAAATATTAATAGTCTTGGTTCTTTAAATCATAAAAATGAAACCATTGTATATGGTTGAAATAGTGTTGATTTTGCAGCTGGTTCATCAGGTTCTAATGTTTTTGATAGTCAAGGTAATTTAGCTGGACTTGTAACACAAGATCAAGATGGACAAACTGCAGAACAAGGAACTGCTTCAATTATGTTACTGGATGGACAAAGAATTGGTTACATTGGTAACGGACACAATCCTCAAAATCCTTATTCATTTTATGAAAAAATTCGTTTACTTTCATACTTATTCCCAGAACGATATGGAGCAAAACATTTTTCTGAAAAACCTGCAGATTTATTATAATTTCAAAAACACCACAAAAGTATGTGGTGTT